>CAYGUZ010000505.1:0-1500 GCA_964353215.1 uncultured Flavobacteriaceae bacterium | reverse complement strand
TTGCTTTTACTCTTAAGGCCATAAGTCCTACAATTAATAAAAGTACTGCTTTTTTCATCTTTTTAATTTTTTTGAGGAATTTCAAATTTAGGATATTTAAACCTACATCCAAAATTCTTTTGTCATCTAATAACGTTACTTACTTTTGTTTCGTATTTCTAGAATTGGTATTTGGTCGAACAGCACTAAAATTTAACATTGCTTTTCTTCATAAAATTCCAATTCACCGATGATAAGACAAAAACTGTACCGAAAATATGGAGATTCCATCTAAATATGATTCTAAAAGAGTAGAAGGCCACTGGTATGATTACTGGATGAAACACGACTTTTTTAGCTCTAAGCCCGATAGTAGAGAGCCTTACACCATTGTTATACCGCCACCAAACGTTACCGGGGTGCTGCACATGGGGCATATGCTTAACAATACTATTCAAGATGTTTTAATAAGAAAAGCGCGTCTACAAGGTAAGAATGCATGCTGGGTACCCGGTATGGACCATGCTTCTATAGCTACAGAAGCAAAGGTGGTTGCCAAATTAAAGGAGAACGGAATAGAAAAGTCAGATTTAAGTCGTGAAGAGTTCCTTAAACATGCTTGGGATTGGACGGATGAGTACGGTGGGGTAATTCTTGAACAGCTAAAGAAATTAGGCTGTTCATGCGATTGGAGTCGCACTAAGTTCACGATGGATGACGATATGTCAGCATCTGTAATCAAGGTTTTTGTTGATTTGTACAATAAAGGATTGATTTACAGGGGCTTTAGAATGGTAAATTGGGACCCTGAAGCACAGACGACACTTTCAGATGAAGAAGTAAATTATGAGGAAAGACAGGGGCTATTGTACTATTTATCTTATGAAATTGAAGGTTCCGATGAAAAGGTTACGATTGCAACCACTCGCCCAGAGACTATTTTGGGTGATACCGCTATCTGTATTAACCCAAATGATGAACGATATGCCCATTTACGGGGTAAAAAGGCCATTGTACCTATTTGCAACCGGGTGATACCGATAATTGAAGACGAATATGTCGATATTGAGTTTGGTACCGGGTGTTTAAAGGTTACTCCTGCACATGACGAGAATGATAAAAATTTAGGAGAGAAGCATAATCTAGAGGTAATTGACATTTTTAATGCGGATGCGAGCCTTAATTCTTTTGGAATGCATTATGAAGGCAAAGATCGTTTTGTGGTTCGTAAAGAAATTGCCAAAGAACTTGAAGAAAAGGGGTTTTTGGTAAAAACGGAGCAGCATCTTAATAAAGTTGGTACTTCTGAACGTACAAAGGCGGTTATAGAGCCACGACTTTCAGATCAGTGGTTTTTGAAGATGGAAGATTTGGCAAAACCCGCTATAGAGGCCGTTTTGGGTAATGGGGAGGTAAAACTGTTCCCTAAAAAGTTTGAAAGCACGTATCGCCACTGGATGGAGAATATTCGTGATTGGAATATCTCTCGCCAATTATGGTGGGGACAACAGATTCCAGCCT
>CAYGUZ010000504.1:0-1502 GCA_964353215.1 uncultured Flavobacteriaceae bacterium | reverse complement strand
CATGAACTAAAAACAGCCTTGTTTACGGTACAAGTCTATATTTTAACGCTTTTAGATGGTGCGCTAAAAGACAATAAAGTCAATGAAAAATACCTTAAAAGAGCGAGCAAAGGGGTAGAGCGCCTAATCTATATAGTTAAGGACCTTGACTTGATTACAAAATTAGAAGTAGGCGATTTAAACCTTGAGAAAGAAGTGTTCGATATTATTGAGCTTATCAAGAATGTGTTTGAACTTTTAGAAATGAAGGCGGCTAAAAAACACATTAAGTTGACTTTTGATATGTCGTATGCCAACCCTATTTATGTGTTGGGTGATGACGAAAAAATTCAACAAGTATTAACAAACCTATTGGTCAACTCTATCAAATATGGTCACGAAAATGGTACTACTGAGGTAAGTGTCGAAAATCTTATAAAAAATAAGGTTATCGTAAGGGTGACAGACAATGGAGAAGGCATTGCAAGAGAACATATACCAAGACTTTTTGAGCGATTTTACAGAGTTGATAAAACAGGTAATAGAGATGTTGGAGGTTCTGGCTTGGGCTTATCTATAGTAAAGCATATTATAGAAGCCCATGGTGAAAAAATTTATGTGGAGAGTGAAGAAGATGTTGGTTCTGAATTTTCTTTTACCTTAGAAAAAGTATCTAAGCGAGATTAGCCCCCTAAAACAGTTCATTCTTATCGCTCTTGATAGTCGAGTCGTTTTAGATTTGATTAGTTTTACCAAAAATTAAACAGTTGTTTTGGGAAGCAAGAATAAACTAAAGCGTTTTGCTGAAAATGAAACATTTTCGAATGTAATTCAACCTACTAGAGATGAAATTTTGAAAGGCTTTGAATTCAAGGGCAAATGGAGTTCATTTTTTAAAAATGAAAATCCTATTGTATTGGAATTAGGTTGTGGTAAAGGAGAATATACCGTTGGTCTTGCAAAATTAAACCCCAATAGAAATTATATTGGAATTGATATCAAAGGAGCCCGTTTTTGGCGTGGCGCCAAAACGTCAATTGAAGAAAACATAAATAATGTTGCCTTTGTTAGAACACAAATAGAATTGGTAGACCAGCTATTTGAAAAAGATGAAGTTTCAGAGATATGGATAACTTTTCCGGATCCTCAAATAAAGTATAAAAGAACCAAACATAGAATGACCAATGAGGTCTTCCTTAAAAAATATCAAAGAATTTTAAAGCCGAACGGTATAATGCACCTTAAAACAGATAGCGAGTTTATGCATGGCTATACGCTTGGACTGTTACATGGTTTAAACTATGAAGTTATTTACGCTAACCACGATGTCTATAAAAACGAAGGCAGCCCCCAAGAAGTCTTAAAAATTCAGACTTTCTATGAAAATCAGTATCTTGAAAAGGGAAAACCGATAACCTATATCCAGTTTAGGATAACAAACTAAATGACACAACTGCTAACACTTTTTTTAGCTACTTTTTCTGCTGCTTTTTTGGCATCCGCGCCACCGGGATTGCTAAATG
>CAYGUZ010000503.1:0-1505 GCA_964353215.1 uncultured Flavobacteriaceae bacterium | reverse complement strand
GTATAAAATCGTGAAAAATGACTTGGTGGTTTCTTCAAGAAAATATCAGAATAATTCTTACTTAAGAGTAAATATCACCAACTTTTTACTTGTGCTTCTTTTTAAATTGGGTCTGGCACCTGAAAAGCTTAAAAGATTGCATGATAGACTATTACGTTTGCCCTATCAACATAAGCCTCAAAAGATTTGAACTATATCATAAACGGAATTCAGCAGATTGGAATTGGGGTGGCCAATGCTAAACAAGTATTTAATTGGTATAAAAACAACTATGGTTTTGACCTTCTGGTCTTTGAAGATAGGTCAGAAGCTAAGTTAATGGCACAATATACCAATGATGAGGTTATGCAACGTTACGCTTTACTTGCTATGAATATGCGGGGCGGAGGCGGTCTAGAAATATGGCAATTTACAAATAGAAAGCCTTTGGCCCAGGCTTCCGATTTTAAATTGGGAGATTTAGGTATAAATATGATGAAACTGCGTAGCGCGAACATTTCTGAGACTAATTATACCAAAGATTCTTGGGGCAATTGGATACAAGTGGTCAAAGATTCTTATGCGTTTTCTAAAGGTAGCGATGGAAAAGGAGGTGTTATGGGTGCCGTGATAGGAGTTTCTGACATGCAAAAGTCAATAAAGTTTTACCAAACACTTTTTGGTTTAGATGCTATTGCTTTCGATGAGATCGGTGTTTTTAAAGAGTTTGAAAACCTTCCAGGAGGCACACAAAAATTTAGGAGGGTATTGCTTGCTCGTAATACAACTAGAGTAGGAGGTTTTGGAAAGCTCTTAGGGCCTTTTCAATTAGAGTTAATATCATGTTTAGAGCGAAGGCCCAATAAAATATATAAGAACAGATTGTGGGGCGATTTAGGCTATATCCACCTGTGTTTCGACGTTTCGGGTATGGATGAGCTCAAAAAGAACTCAGAACATCTTGGACACCCTTTTACGGTAGATAGCGCCAATAGCTTTGATATGGGTGAGGCTGCCGGGCGTTTCGGTTATATTGAAGATCCCGATGGCACATTGATAGAAGTGGTCGAAACCCATAAAGTTCCTATTTATAAAAAACTCGGAATTTTTATCAATCTAAAGCATAGAACGCTCGGAAAACCCTTACCAAATTGGATTGTAAAAGCAATGCGAATTCATCGCAAAAAAAAGGATTTATAGCCTAGCTGCTTTTGGAAGTATTTCTGATCAAACCTATTCCTGAAAAGAAGAACAAAGCCCCTAAAATGCCATAAATCACCATCGCTCTTGTATTCTCGCTTCCGTTTCCGTATAAGATAGCAGTGTAAATTAAACCGCCAATACCTGCCAGTGTCAAAACTGTGCCAAAAATTTTCTTTATATCCATGGCTGAAAAATACTAAAAATTATTAATTGGATTTTTATTTTCTGCGCTGTAGAGAAATATATTGCTACAAATCGTTTAGAAGCGTATTCATAGATACGACCGTTGCAAATTCTTCATTGAGACTTGCCAGTGCAGTATG
>CAYGUZ010000502.1:0-1519 GCA_964353215.1 uncultured Flavobacteriaceae bacterium | reverse complement strand
CCTGTATTATTTGCGCCAAGCTTTTCACCGTTCCAGCTGATTTGCAATTCAGAATCGTCAACTTTTCGCTGTATGCTATCAATTTTAAAGTTAAAATAACGTGCATTTTCTTCGGTATTTTCCCATTTTACGGCAAGGGATTTACCTTCTTTACTTACGGATACTGTCGATTGTATTTGATTGGCGTTTAAAATGTCGGATGCTTCTAAAGTACCGGTTAGGTACTGTAAATCTTTGCTGTACGACTGCAGATTGCCCAAATTTATTTTAAAATTAGGCGTAATGGTCTTAAAGCTAAAGGTGTATTTTTTGAATTCACTGTCTAAGCCTTCAAACAGTTTCCCTAAAGCAAGGGTAGCAGTATATTCTGTATCCGGATTTAGGTATTCCGTTGGTTGAAAAGTAAGTTCCCTGCCGTTTTCGATAGCAAGCTTACCCTCAACCTTAGGCACTATCTTTAAATATTCGTTGGGCAGTTCTTGGGTCAGTTCAAATTGCTCCAACTGTTTTGCCAAAACAATTTTAATAGGTGTGGCGATACTTTGTTGTCCATTGGTATGATAACTGACATAATCTTTAAACTTAAAAAGATTATCTGTACTACTGCTTTCGTTCTTTTTTTTACAAGAACCCAGTATAAGTAGAAAAGCGATTGGAATAACTTTTAGAAAACGACCCATGTTTACGGTGATTAAAGATTAAACGGTTTCTTCTGCCATGGCAAGATAGCCCAAAATGAGGGCAGACAGTTCACTGAAAATGGGGTTTTTGAGTTTAAAACTCTAAATAGTTACGGACATAGCTTTACCGCTGGATGTTCTTTTAAGAATATTTTGTGATGTGCTACAAACTTGGCCTTTCAAGATGAATACTCATGAATGTAAAAGTATTTCATATGCATCATCTACCTTTACTAGTGTTCTATTGCCTATAGATACGATACTATTCTTATATTTCATATAAAATGGAAATAAACAAACTAGTTAGTTTATTCTAACATTTTGGTGCATATAAAAAAACGAAATGAGAGTTGAATTTTTAGGACATGGACTTCATAAAGACCATACCAACACGGTTGGACACTATATGATTGATTCCTTTAAAAATGACGATTACTACTCTTTTGTTGGGTTCTCTGCATTCACGAAAATGTCAGGGATTAACAGAATAAAGAAAGAATTACTTGAAGCTTCAAAAAGATTTGAGTCTTTAAAGTTCTATCTTGGAATTGTACCAAAAGGAACTTCGAGAGAAGCTCTTCAGTTTTTAATCGACAACAATATTGAAACTTGGATTTTCTGCACAGAAGACCAAATAATGTTTCATCCAAAAATTTATTTTTTCCAAGGCAAGCACAATTATCGATTTATTACAGGCTCTTCAAACTTGACAAGTTTTGGACTATTTGATAATATAGAAGCCTCTACATTTTTTGAATTCTCAAAGACTAATCAGCAAGGAAAAAAATTAGTTAGACAATTTGAAGAATATTTTGATACGATATTGGATGGTACGGACA
>CAYGUZ010000501.1:0-1520 GCA_964353215.1 uncultured Flavobacteriaceae bacterium | reverse complement strand
TCTTTGAACATCTTATGTTCAATTTTACCGGTTTCACGGTGAATGACCATCAATTTAGATTCATCTCTGTTTTCTGCTGGATATTCAGCCAATAATTCTTTTGGAAGCTCAAAATTGAAGTTTGATAATTTCATGTAGTTCTATTTGGATTTTTTCAAAGATGGCAAATATACAATCTCAAGATAGGGGTTGTCAAGGAATAAGGTAATTAATTCAAAAAATTAGATTTCGTTCACCCCAATACCAACGATTTTAATATCCTTCCAAAAATCTGGATAGGATTTGGATACCACCTCGGCGTCGTTAACACAAAGATTAATTTTCAAAGCAATTGGAGCAAAAGCCATGGCCATTCTATGGTCATTATAGGTGTCAATGGCAACATCAGGAATTAAATTTTCACTAGCTGTTAAATTTAAACTTTCAGCTGTCAATGCAACTTTTCCACCTAATTTTTCCAATTCGGTTTTCATAGCGGCCAATCTATCTGTTTCTTTAATGGGGAGTGTATGCAAACCTGTAAGATGACAGTCCACGTTTAAACCAAGACAAGTTACGGCGATTGTCTGTGCGATATCAGGTGCATTTTCAAGTGCAAATGCCACTTTCTTTTTTACAACTTCGCTTACTTTTTTAAGTGCGATCCGATTTTCTAAAAATTCGGTTTCTACGCCAAACTCTTTATAGATTTCACTAAGAATACTATCTCCTTGCAAAGAGTTCTTTTTATAGGCGGATAGCTTGATTTCGCTCCCTACTTCTGACAATGCGACTAGGCTATAGAAATAACTAGCGGCACTCCAGTCTGATTCTACGACCAAATTGGCTTTTTCAACTTTGGCCTTAGGTTTCACTCTAATTATATTAGCTGTAAATTCAGATTCTATTCCCACCTCATTAAGTAAAGACAAGGTCATATTAATGTAGGGTACAGAGGTTATTTTACCTATTAATTCAACTTCAAGACCGTTTTTTAAGCTTGGAGCGATGAGTAACAATGAGGAGATGTATTGGCTACTTATATTCGCAGGCAAGCTTACTTTAGAGCTTGTAATAGCAGTACCTGTAATTCGTAATGGTGGGTAACCTTCGTTCTTAACGTATTCAATTTTTGCACCTAAACTTCTTAAGGCATCTACAAGTACTTTAATGGGTCGCTCTTGCATTCTTTTTGAACCGGTAAGCACTACATTTTTCTGCTCTTGCGATGCAAAATAAGATGTAAGAAACCGCATTGCGGTACCGGCATGATGAATATCTACTTCTCCATCAGCTATTTTTAAGCCTTTGGCCATGACTTGGGCATCATCTGAATTGGAAAGATTGTCTATGTTAATATTTGAGAAAAGCGCCTGAAGCAGAAGTAGTCTGTTGGTTTCACTTTTAGACCCTGTAATCTCAATTGCAGACTTTAATAAATTATCCGATGGAGCGGAAAGATGCAGTTTCAAAATTGTCTTGTTAGATTGGTACAACTAAAAGCTCAAATATAGGTTTATTTGAGCTTTTCGTTGTTGTGA
>CAYGUZ010000500.1:0-1522 GCA_964353215.1 uncultured Flavobacteriaceae bacterium | reverse complement strand
ATATAAACCCCCAGTAATACTGGGGGTTTTTGTTTTTTAAAAGATTTTTGCACATTGTTTAAAAGTCAAAGCAGCACCCAAATCAACTAATAACTCTTAGTTTATTAGGCTCTAATAAATCTTCTATAACGTCCAATGGAACACAGAAAGCTTTAGCTAATTCTTTGTTGGAGTAACCTAGAGAATGTTTATGTATTTTGTAAGCTTCAGTAAATAAATTAGGCTCGTCAATGGGAACTTTTAATTCGTCATCACTTCTACCACCTCTACTAAGTTCAATATTGAAATATCGATAACGGTCTTTAGAAATTAAACCTAAATCTTTTGCTCTTCTAACAATTGAAGACATTGAAGTATGCCAATATTTTTTCATTTCTGCCAAATCACCTATCCTTAGGTTTCTTAACATTGGCTTTATATATAACTCTGGCATCAAAAATTCAGAAGTAAATTCCTCTACTTCTTCCTCACGACATTTTTCATTTCTATGCGGAGGAATGGCAAAATAACAATGCATGAGAATATGCCCATATTCATGTGCTAATGTTCTACGCTTTCTATCATTACTGAAATTTCTATTGATAATTATAACTGGGGTTCCACCATCAGATATAAAAGATACACCATCAAATTTAATATGAGCATCTATTTGTACAACAATGATACCCTTGGCCTCTAATAATGTGCAAATATTTATAACTGGCATACCATTGATTAGACCTAGTACTTTTCTTGCATGGCGAGCTATACTTGTTGGGGTATGTCCTTCCTGTATATCTAACGGAACATGGCTAAAGGCAGGCCAATCTAGAGAATCGGACATTTGGTCTATTAAATAACCTAATAGACGATTTCTTAAACCAATGCGAGTCTTATCACCTTTTGTAAGTGTAGCTCTTTTTCTGTAATGTGTATTGTCTGAAAAATTTGAAATATTCTTTAATAACCACTCTTTAGGAAAGTTTAAATAATCAATGATTTTCAAAACCATCTCCTCAGAAAGGATATTAAGCCCCTTTTCATGTTTAGACAAGTTTGGTTGAGAAAGTCCTTTTATTCTAGATGCTAATTCAGATTGAGAATAACCCCTGTATTCACGTGCAAAGGTTATTTGTGTATGCTTAAACAACATGATTAAATATTCCCATATATTTTATAAACTCTTAAGAAGATTTCTGTTCTTTCTTTAAATCAGTTTTAAGTACTGGTTTTGCTTTTTCAATTTCTGGTTGATTCAAACTATGAGGTATAGAACTAAATTCTGTTTCATCTGTTATTACCCATTGTACTTTGCTCTCGTCAACGTAAACCAGTTTAGGGTCAAATATACGACCTGTCTTATCTTTTCTATAACCAAAAAATAAAATTGGATCAATGGATATTGATACTTCATCAAAAAGAGAGGTCTGCATTTGATTAGAAATTGCGACCGAATGTGATGTTTTAACATTCATTGGCATATTTTTCCCATTCAATTTTTTGAACAAAACGGTATAACCATTAATATTTAGTAAAAATCTTT
>CAYGUZ010000499.1:0-1531 GCA_964353215.1 uncultured Flavobacteriaceae bacterium | reverse complement strand
GATTGGAGATTAAAAAATTCAATCCTATTTTGAAGCGTATGACCGTTCATAAAGAAATTAAGTAAGGTTTCTGTTTTTACAGAAACGTAAAGTACAACACCCATGGCAAAGAAGACAGTAGCAACACTACAGGGAAGTTCAAAAAGATTGACAAAAGCTATCAAAATGGTAAAGTCTCCAAAGACTGGGGCCTATACTTTTGTTGAATCTGTAATGTCACCAGAATTGGTAAACGATTGGTTGTCTAAACAATAGTCAAGCAATAATAAAATACATAGGAGCCACTCTACAGAGTGGCTTTTTTAGTTTATAAAACTCACGGTACTTTCCTATCTTTGAATTTCAACCAAAAACATCATGAGCCTGTTTAAAAATATATTCTCCAAAGACAAAAAAGAAACGCTGGATAAAGGTTTAGAAAAGACCAAGACCAGCTTTTTTGGCAAGTTGGGCAAAGCAGTTGCCGGAAAGTCAAAGGTAGATGACGAAGTGCTCGATAACCTTGAAGAAGTTTTGGTAACTTCTGATGTTGGTGTAAGCACCACCCTTAAAATTATTGAGCGCATTGAAGAACGTATCTCTAGGGATAAATACATGGGTACTGAAGAATTGAACAAAATTCTTCGTGAGGAAATCGCAGGATTGCTTTCTGAAACCCATGTTGGTGAGGATACTGATTTTACTTTACCCAAAACGCATAAGCCACACGTAATCATGGTGGTTGGCGTAAATGGAGTAGGTAAAACAACTACCATTGGTAAGTTGGCCAATCAATTTAAAAATAAAGGTCTAAAAGTAGTTTTGGGTGCCGGTGATACGTTTAGAGCTGCTGCAATTGACCAACTAGAGGTTTGGGCAAATAGGGTAGAGGTGCCAATTATAAAACAAAAAATGGGTAGTGACCCTGCCTCTGTGGCATTTGACACACTAAATTCTGCGGTTGCAGATGACGCCGATGTTGTGCTCATTGATACCGCTGGCCGACTCCACAACAAAGTCAACCTTATGAACGAACTTTCTAAGGTAAAACGGGTTATGCAAAAGGTAGTGCCAGATGCGCCGCATGAGGTTTTATTGGTTTTAGATGGTTCTACCGGTCAGAATGCTTTTGAGCAGGCCAAACAATTTACAAAGGCTACGGAGGTGTCTTCATTGGCCGTCACCAAATTAGATGGCACTGCCAAAGGAGGGGTGGTTATAGGTATTTCGGATCAGTTTCAAATACCGGTAAAATATATTGGGGTAGGTGAAGGTATTGAAGACTTGCAGGTCTTCAATAAATATGAGTTCGTAGATTCTTTTTTTAAGCTATAAAAATGAAAGTTTTCTATGCTTTTTTTCTAGTAGTTCCCCTAACTAGTTTATTTTCTCAAATCACTCATCCCAAGGCAAGTCCGTTTGCAGAAATAGTCCAAGAAGTAGGATTATCAAAAATTTCGGTTAAATATTCCAGACCGGCAGTTAGGGGTCGCCATATATTTGGAGGTATAGTGCCCTATGGTCGTATTTGGCGAGTAGCTGCCAATGAGAG
>CAYGUZ010000498.1:0-1532 GCA_964353215.1 uncultured Flavobacteriaceae bacterium | reverse complement strand
ATTCCAATATTAGTGTAGGTAAGTGTTCATTAAACCATTTTGCCCGATGAATAATCATGGTATGGGTGCCATTTTTAACTTTTATGCAATCTTTTATATTCGAAATGGGAAAAACAGCATCCTTTTCTCCATGAATATGAACAAGGTTTTCGGGTGGTGAATCTTGCCTCCAATTAACGATTTGGTCGATGGACCAGTCAATATAATACTTATCTCGAATAGAAAGGTATTGTTCGTAAAGATGTAGCCTCTTGGTTACGGTTTCGCCAAAGGCATATTTAGCCAATAGCTCCACATTATTAACCAAACCTGTTGGCAGTAATTTATGAACCTTGGTGTATCTTGCGAACAGCATACGTTTTGGAAGTTCAGTATGTGATTTTACGCAGGATACTGCTATTACTTTTTTGGTAGCAATATATTTTGCCATTTCTTGTACCAATAAACCCCCGAAAGAAACCCCGAGCAGCACAGGATTCTTTCCAGACACTTGCCTGCACATTTGTTCGGCATAGGCCGAGAGAGTCAGACCTTTTTCGGGTATGTGCCAATCTAACTTAGTTACAGAGAATTGTTCTTTTGGCAAATCGATACCATCAAAAATTGATGAATTTGCAGCCATCCCAGGCATTAGGTAAATGGGTGTCACACTATCTCTCATATTGTACAGATGGTCGATTTTGCTAGGAATTTAGTCAAATTTTAAGTACTTTTACCATCCGTTTGTATTTTGCCCCAATCGTTTATACAAACCTAACCATTGTTTATCATTACAAAATTACGATTTAAAGCATTTCGTAATTTTTTATCTAGCACCAAAATAAAACTAAAATTGTATGACTGATATGGAAATTAAGGACAACAGTTTCTTACGCCAATTTGAGGTGAAAATTGATGGGCATTTAGCAAAAATCGAATATTCTTCGCAAGAGCGAAAAGTATTTTTGACCAAACTAGTGGTTCCAGAAGAAATCACACAAGAAGGCTTTAAAGAAAATTTTATTAAGAGTGTACTTAACCACATTCAAGAGCAAAATTTACGTGTGGTGCCTACAAGTCCGCACATTGCTGGTTTTCTAAGAAAAAATAGGCAATATAAAGAGATGCTTCCCGTAGGGATTAGAATCTAACAAAACTCAAAACCTCTCTATCGAGAGGTTTTTTTATGTCTCACCGTAACCTGTTCTCGCTACTATTTTTGCTCCTCAAAAATCACTCGAACTGACGGTTAGCTCTATCCAGAAATTTCTGCGGTACTTTCTACAAATTCAAACCGAACCAATCCGTCTTCATCGATATCGGTCAGTTCAACTTCATATAGGGTATTTACCAACTCAGGATTCCAAGGTGCCTTAACCTTTACATAGTTCTCGGTAAACCCGTGAATGTAACCAGCTTTGTTTTCACCCTCAAAAAGCACGTTACGTACCGTATTCAGTTGACTTTCATAAAAAGCCCGGCGTTTTTTTGCAGATAAACCTCTAAGCATTTTACTACGTTTACTTCTGATATTTTTAGGAACTACATCTTTC
>CAYGUZ010000497.1:493-1544 GCA_964353215.1 uncultured Flavobacteriaceae bacterium | reverse complement strand
TTGTGCACTTGGCGGTTCTGTTGCAACACCAGATGGAGGATTAAAGGGTAATGTGATTGAAGTTCAGGGTATTGAAGATTTAGAAACCCTTGGGGCAGAAATAATAAAAGGGAAAATAGTCTTCTTTAATCGACCCATGGACCCTACTAAAATAAGCACTTTTGAAGCGTATTCAGGTTGTGTGGATCAGCGTTATTCAGGCGCTGAAGCTGCAGCGAAATATGGTGCTGCCGGGGTGATCGTAAGGTCTATGAATTTGCGTTTAGACGATTATCCACATACCGGTTCAATGGGTTATGGCGAAACATCAATTGCAAATAGAATACCCGCAGCCGCAATTAGTACCAAGGGTGCAGAATTACTTAGTACGACGTTAAAGTTGAATCCTGATGTGAAATTTTACTTCAAACAGAATTGTAGACAATATGCCGATGTAGAATCGTATAATGTTATAGGTGAAATACGGGGTTCAGTATATCCTAACGAGGTTATGGTCGTTGGTGGGCATTTAGATTCTTGGGATTTAGGTGATGGTTCTCATGATGATGGTGCTGGGGTTGTACAGAGTATGGATGTACTTCGTTTAATCAAGGCAAGTGGGTACAAACCCAAAAGGACCATACGTGCGGTTCTTTTTATGAATGAGGAAAATGGTCTACGGGGTGGAAATAAATATGCTGAAGTGGCCAAAACCAAAAAAGAAAATCATGTATTCGCCCTTGAGAGTGATGCTGGCGGATTTACGCCTCGTGGCTTTTCTTTTGATTGTTCCGATGAAGATTTTAAACAGATTTTGGGTTGGAAGAGTCTTTTCGAGCCCTATTTGATTCATATGTTCGTTAAAGGGGGGAGCGGTGCCGATATAGGGCCTTTAAAAGATGAAGGATTAGTACTTGCAGGATTAAGACCCGATTCACAACGTTATTTTGACCATCATCATGCCGAGAACGATACTTTTGAACACGTCAATAAAAGAGAATTAGAACTGGGTGCAGCAACTATGGCCGGCTTGGTGTATTTGGTCGACAAGTACGGTTTTCAACAGCAAAAG
>CAYGUZ010000497.1:0-483 GCA_964353215.1 uncultured Flavobacteriaceae bacterium | reverse complement strand
TTTTTTTGATAGGAATATCAAGATATTTTTACGATAGATTTCTAAATACCTCTTAGGTATTCCGATTTTTCCAAAATTTCTGTAGAAAAGCTTTTGTCCAGGAAATTTTCATAAAGTGTAAAAACCCCTACCTTTGCCGCTCAATAAAAATGAGTAAGATGCAAGACGGTATTTACGCAAAATTTAATACTACAAAAGGCGAGATTTTAGTAAAATTAACCCACGATAAAACCCCAGGAACAGTAGGTAACTTTGTTGCCCTTGCCGAGGGAAATATGGAAAACAAGGCCAAGCCACAGGGTAAACCTTATTACGACGGTCTAAAATTTCATAGGGTAATTCCAGATTTCATGATACAAGGAGGGTGTCCGCAAGGAACCGGAACTGGAAGCCCAGGATATCAATTCGATGATGAGTTTCATCCTGAACTGAATCACTCTGAGCCAGGAGTTTTATCTATGGCAAATGCTGGACCAGGTACAA
>CAYGUZ010000496.1:0-1551 GCA_964353215.1 uncultured Flavobacteriaceae bacterium | reverse complement strand
TCATTTAAGATGGGAAAACTTTTTGCCCATTGGTGCGCGGGGAAATCTTGTTTACATTTTAAAATAAAGCGATCTTCTCGGGTTTGGGTTTCTACGGCTTGTCGGTAGTGCTCGTTGGTATTGAAGTAAACCGTATCCGCTTCGGTCATGATATCAAAAAAGACTTTATCAAAATCTGATAGCCAGTAAATAGTTTTTATCCCCGACACCTCTGTCGACTTTTCTTTGGTCAATTTTTCACCTTCCCAAACGGCAATATGTTCATTCGTTTCCCTGACGAAAAGGATTTCACGCTGTTTTTCATCCATCGCATCAGGA
The DNA here is from genome assembly GCA_964353215.1 of uncultured Flavobacteriaceae bacterium. Taxonomy (GTDB): domain Bacteria; phylum Bacteroidota; class Bacteroidia; order Flavobacteriales; family Flavobacteriaceae; genus Croceitalea. The sequence goes on along the minus strand of CAYGUZ010000496.1, from coordinate 1,233 downwards.
AATAAAACCAAGATAGTTTCTTCTTGGTCCGCACCGCTTAAGTAAAAAATATCGCGATGCTGCTCAAAAGGCATTGTGGCGTCGGCACTTATTGGATAAACATCATTGGAATTGAATACCGCAATGCTTTTTGGCTTCATCTGTGCCATAAACTTCTTACGATTCTTTATGAAAAGTGTGTTGGAAATTTGCTCGTATTTCATCAGGAAGTATTTTCTCAAAAATAGCGATTCCACATGCCCTTACAAAACAAAAAAGGGCCCTAAGGCCCTAAGTTTAAGTTGGTAGTTATTTAGTTATTTTGACATTGCACCTTTAATAGCGCCAATTATTGCCATTATTACACCACCTCCGACACCACCGCCAGCTACGCTACCGAGAATACCCGCTACATCCATACCTCCATCACCTGCTAGTCCGAGCATACCTAAAAGATATCCTCCAAGTCCTCCACCTAAAATTCCTGAAATGGAATTTCCAAGTGTTCCTAAATTCAGTTTTGGCAATAACTTACCTGCTACGTTTCCGCCTACAGCTCCAGAAATAAGCTGAATAATTAATGGCAAATACTCTTCCATGTTTTTAGTTTTAATGGTTACTTGATAATAAATAAACATCATTTTAATGAAAATCACAAAAATTTATATAATTAATTGTCATCTATTCAATTATTAAGTTTCATTTTTCAGCTCTTATTCGTTTGTTGTAATAGCGAGATATTCATAACTTCCACTTCAAATTAAATCAACCCATAATGAGACACTTCCTCTTTCTTTTTTCTTTCTTAATTGTGCAATTAAGTTTTTCGCAGCAATCTGCTACTTCAGCAGTTGAAGTCGAAAAAGCATTGTGGCAAAAGGCTGAAATGGCAAAAAATTCCATTGTAAAAAATATTCCCCTTAAAAATATAGGTCCTTCTGTGATGAGCGGTCGCGTAGTAGATTTGGAAGTAAATCCGGATAATCCCACGGAATTTTATGTGGCTTATGCTTCGGGTGGTTTATGGCATACAACATCTAACGGAATTTCTTTTACGCCTATTTTAGATAATTCAGAAACTCAGAACATAGGTGAAATTGCGATAGATTGGAAAAACGAAATCATATGGGTGGGTACCGGAGAGAATAATTCTTCACGTTCGTCATATGCCGGTATCGGTATTTTGAAGTCAACGGATAAAGGAAAAACTTGGGAGCATATGGCACTCAAAAATGCACGTCACATTCCTAGAGT
>CAYGUZ010000495.1:0-1562 GCA_964353215.1 uncultured Flavobacteriaceae bacterium | reverse complement strand
ATCGGTATAAACACTACCGATGATATTCCCTTTAAGCTCCATGCTTTTTTCGCAATATACCTGACCGATGATGTTAGCTCCAGATTCAATCTTAAGTTGCGGAAAAAATTGACGTTCCTCAGAATTGTCCTTAAATACAATGAAGCCTTTGACCACTGAACTCTTTTTAAGCAAAATTGAAGGAGGAACCCTAGTGTTGCTATTCTTCTTGGTAAAATTGTTCCTAGGTTTCACCACCAATGCCGATGGGTATTCCAAAGTAACGTTGCTACCAATTGTAATTTGTTTGGATGCAAAGGCTTGAAAAGAACCTGCAAAACCATCGCCAACCGTAATTTTTGGAGCTGAAAGGATAACATCGGCCAGTTCACTACTTGCATCTATCCGAATACCTTGGCTCGCTATGACTTGAATATTACCCACCAATGTAATACCAGATAAATCGATAAAATCGCCAAATATGAATTGTGTTGGTGCCAAAAAGGATTGTTTTAGAACGGTATTTCTAGCTAAGCTTATTCTTTCATTGGCATTGGTAACGGCCTGATTAGATAACGAAGTTATATTGGCAACTATTTTGTTGTCTAGCTGTGGTAAAGCTGATTTGCTTTGTTTCATAGGGCCATATACCAGACGATTTCCAAAATAAGACTCCCCAGAAATATTCCCAGGTCGAATTCCTTGCTCCGGTAAAAACGCTGTACCTGTAATTTTTGCGTTGCTGACGATAACCAAGGGTCGCTGATTATCTTTTAAGAATAGGGCCGGCCGCTCTTCCCTAATACCTGAACCTACCAGTGCAACTGTTTTAAATTCATTTTTCCCAAAAGAAGTAGTAGTCCGGTATTTTTCAAAAAGCCCCCAATAGTCTTTTTCTGTGGTACCTGTTATACCATTTAAAAAGTCTGTCGGCAAATTAGACGAGTTGCTATCCATGGTGGATAAGTCATAATCGAGAATTAAATCGTTTTTTTCTATAACCTCGATAAACTTGGTGGTTTTTTTGGCAAAAAAGAGATGGCTATGTGCCAATAATACAAATGTCAATAATAGAACCGCAATAACAGCGCCTATGAACAATACAAATTGTAACGCCCCTGCCCTTACCTTTTTTATGGTCCTCATTGTTGTAAGGCGATGGTTCGTAATTTACCTTGGTGCCTTATCTTGATTTCTTTTTCCGTCCCCGAAACAAGGGTAACACCATTTACCGTCTGCTTTGGCTTTAACAACTGCTGAACCCCCTCTATATTTACAAAAAAGATGCTGTTGCTACTGTTTTTACCCAATACAGAACCTGTGTAGGTTATGGATATTTCAGGAACTGGTGGAGCTTGCTTCGCCCGCTTAACAACAACTTTCTTCTTCTTGGGCATAGTACCTAAAAAAGGATCTCTATAATCAGCCACAATACTAAAAGTGTCCCTTTCCACCGATTCTTTTGGTTTAAAATTCACTTGTGCCGTTTCTGTATTTAAAGCTTTTTCTGATGGTGATATACCTTTATAAATCCTGTATCCTACAGCACCCCATATCAATAGTACGGCACCTAGCAAGAGATA
>CAYGUZ010000494.1:0-1565 GCA_964353215.1 uncultured Flavobacteriaceae bacterium | reverse complement strand
AGGCTTCATACCCCGTAGATTTAGGTGAAGTAATCCAATCACGCAGTCTTACGGGATTTGGTGTAAAGTGATCGGTAACTATCGAATAAATTTTCCAAGCCAAAAACTTCTCATTCTTACGGTCAGATTTGTAAATAATACGAATGGCGAACTTGTCGTAAATCTCATCAAAAGCCACGTTTTGGGCCATCATTTTTCGTCTAATCGAAAAAATGGATTTCATTCGCCCTTTGACCGTATAGCTAAGTCCTTCGGTGTCTAGAGAATCGCGAATAACCTTAGTGAACGCATCGATATATTCTTTCTGTTCGTCTTCAGTATCTTCAATTTTATCATGAATATCATTGTAGACCTCAGGTTCAGTGTATTTTAAACTTAAATCTTCAAGTCGGGTCTTAATATTATAAAGCCCTATTCTATGGGCTAATGGCGCATAAATATATAAGGTCTCAGATGCTATCTTTACTTGTTTATGCTCTGGCATCGCATCCATCGTGAGCATGTTATGGTATCTATCGGCAATTTTTATAATGATAACACGAACATCGTCATGTAAGGTCAACAGCATTTTACGGAAGTTTTCTGCTTGCTGACTAATATTTTTATCTTTTTTTAAATGCGCAATTTTGGTAAGCCCGTCTACAATTCGTGCAACGGTTTCACCGAACATGCGCTCTATATCATCTAAGGTGTATGTTGTGTCCTCCACAACATCATGGAGCAGGGCCGAGGCTATGGATACTGCATCTAACCCAATCTCCGATGCTACGATTTTAGCAACCGCTATAGGATGGAAAATATAGGCTTCTCCAGATTTACGGCGTTGGTCTTTGTGTGCGTCGACAGCAACATCAAAAGCAGAGCGTATCAGTTTTTTGTCCTCAGCTGAGAGCGTCTGATAACTTATGCGAAGCAGTTCTTTATATTGCTTGGCAATTTGCTTGTTTTCTTTTTCTATTGCTTCTACCGTCATTGTTAATTAAAATTACCATAATCTTTATAGGTAAGCAACAAAAATTATGCCTTTAGATTACGAATACGCTGAATTAATGGCGGATGTGAGTAGTGCATAAAAACGTAGGCAGGATGGGGCGTTAAATTGCTCAAACTATTTTTAGACAGTTTTTTCAATGAGCTTATCAGCGGCGGAGCTGCAAAGGTTTCTTTAGCGAAGTCATCTGCCTGAAATTCAAACTTTCTCGAGAGAAAGTTCATTGCTAAACCAGTTAGGGTAGAGATTGGACTGTATAACAGCACAAAACCTACCAAGGCTGCATGAAAACTAGGTTTTGATACCCCTATGGCCAATGAAAGTTCTGGATTATTAATAAAGAGCGATAGTATAAATAGCGTAAGTCCAGTAAGGCTGATAGTCGCAAAAAGATTGAAAATAATATGCTTACGTTTATAATGCCCGACCTCATGCGCTAGCACGGCAACAATTTCTTCTTCGTTTAAATCATTAATCAAGGTATCGAACAAGGTTACTCGTTTTTGCTTACCAAAACCAGAAAAATAGGCATTTGCCTTGGTGGAACGCTTTGAACCGTCTATCACAAAAATAT
>CAYGUZ010000493.1:0-1580 GCA_964353215.1 uncultured Flavobacteriaceae bacterium | reverse complement strand
TTTCATACCTGACGCTAGAAAATATTGGGTAAAGCCATCTGTAAAGTTTCTGTCCGGTTTTATCGAAAAAGAGGATGTTAAAACGGTCATTACTACTGGGCCTCCACACAGTATCCATCTAATTGGGTTGGGTTTAAAGCGACAAAAAAATATCAATTGGATTACTGATTTTCGTGATCCTTGGACCAGCATTGGCTATCACAAGAAGCTAAAACTGACAAAATCTTCACGTCAGAAACACAAAAAATTGGAAAAGCTTGTTTTAAATACCGCAGATAAAATTGTGGTTACCAGTAATAGCACTAAGCTAGAGTTTATGAAGTTAACCAACAAGTCTATTCAAGTTATCACCAATGGCTACGATGCTGCCGTGGTCAAAACTGAATTGGATAAAAAGTTCAGTATTGCCCACATTGGTTCGTTGCTAACGGATAGAAATCCTGAAATACTTTGGAAAGTTTTAGGCGAATTGACCAAAGAGAATACGGCTTTTAAGGAAGCACTCGAAATTCGATTGGTTGGGGTAGTGGGTAAGGCAGTCTTTACTTCTTTAAAACAATATGATTTGGCATCTTTTGTGAAGGAATCGGGTTACTTGGCCCACGCAGACGTTTTAGAGCTTCAGCCCAAATCACAAGTATTGTTATTATTGGAAATTGATTCAGCCGAAACAAGAGGAATTCTACCTGGTAAACTCTTTGAGTACTTAAATGCCAAGAGGCCTATACTTGCTATCGGACCGGAAGGATGGGAAGCTGCGGATATCGTGAAAGCGACAGATTCTGGAATCGGTTTGGTTTCAAATGATGAGTCTGCCTTAAAAAATGTACTTTTAGAATGGTTTGAGCTATATCAAAAAGGGCAACTACAGCTTAATCCGAAGGGAATTGAAAAATATAGTAGAAAAGAATTAACCGGTCAACTCGCCAATTTCATTAGATGGGAATCGTCTTAAAACAGTCGCTTAAGAATACCACCATAACCTATATCGGCTTTGCTATTGGTGCAATCAACATCCTCTTTTTATATACCAAAATACTACCTGATGAATACTATGGTTTAGTAGGCGTAATTCTCGCTACGGGTGCTATTCTGATGCCTTTGCTGGCATTCGGAGTCCATAATACTATGGTTAAGTACTACAGCAATCAAAAAGAAGAGGAGAAAGACGCTTTTCTGACCTTGATGCTGCTGAGTCCTTTGATTACACTAATTCCAATAGCATTTACTACTTGGTTTTTTTATGATGAAATCGGTGAATTTTTAGCACAAAAGAACTCAATCGTAAAGGACTATGTCTGGCATATTTTTTTGGTAGGCTTTGCATTAGCTTATTTTGAAGTGTTCTATGCTTGGTGTAAAGTGTATCTGAAATCGGTATTCGGTAATTTTTTGAAAGAAGTATTCGCGCGGCTCTGTATCATGATTTTATTAGGGCTTTATTATTTCGAAATTATTTCACTTGACTTCTTTTTAATGGCCCTGGTCGGGGTTTATCTTATAAGAACTTTGATCATTAAGTTTTATGCCTACAGCCTAAGAACCCCACAACTGGACTTTAACTTTCCTAAAGAAACTAG
>CAYGUZ010000492.1:0-1589 GCA_964353215.1 uncultured Flavobacteriaceae bacterium | reverse complement strand
CCCCCGACCCCCTCGGTGTAAACGAGGTGCTCTGAACCAACTGAGCTAAGCGCCCCAATCTATTCCCGATTAGGGTGTGCAAATATAGCACCATTTTTTATTTGGCAAAAAGAATCAACTAAAAATATTAGACAATTTCTGCAACCACAAAAGTACTGCCGCCAATATATAAGAAATCGTTTTTCTTAGCCTTACTCTTGGCAAATTCAAAACCTTCTGAAACTGTCTTGTACGCTTCTCCATTTAAATCAAAATCTCTTGCCATCTGTTGTAGTTTTTTTGCCTGCAAACCTCTAGGAACGTCGGGACATACAAAATAATACATTGCGCCTTTTGGCAGCATAGATAAAATAGCATCAAGTTTTTTATCATTTACAAAACCTAAGACCATGTGTAGTCTGTCAAAAGATTGTTGTTTTATCTGATTTAGTACCAAAGCTAATCCTTCTTTGTTATGGGCGGTATCACAGATTATTTTAGGCTTTTGCCCCAATTGTTGCCACCTTCCCAATAACCCTGTGTTTTTTATAACGCTAAGTAGTCCTTTGGCAATATGCTTTTTTTTGATTCTAAAACCTGTAAGCTCGTCTAAACAAGCCAAAACTCCTTTTACGTTTTTAGTTTGATACTTGCCTAATAAATCTGTAGGATAAACCGCAATATTCTTTTGGTCGGCAAAAACAATATTTGATTTTTTCTGGGATGCCAGCATACCGAATATACCTTTTGTCTCGACTTGAGTTTCGCTAACAACCACTGGAACTCCTTTTTTAATGATTCCTGCCTTCTCTAAAGCAATCTTTTCAAGTGTATCGCCTAATAAGTGGGTATGGTCCAGACCTATATTCGTAATCAACGAAACTTCTGGAACAATAATGTTGGTAGAATCTAAGCGACCCCCAAGACCCACTTCAATAACAGCAATATCTACTTTCTGTTCAGCAAAATAGTGAAATGCCATGCCTACGGTCATTTCAAAAAAAGACAGTGCGTTCTCTTCTAAAAAAGACCTATTGATAGCAATGAACTGTTTTACGTTTTTTTTACTGATTTTTTTTCCATTGATCTTTATCCGTTCTCTAAAGTCTTTTAGGTGTGGAGAAGTATACAAACCCACCTTGTATCCGGCTTCTTGTAATACAGATGCCAACATATGGCAACTTGAACCTTTACCATTGGTCCCAGCTACATGTATTGATTTGAATTTTTTTTCAGGATTTTTTAAGTGAAGTGCAAAATTGATACTGTTATCAAGTTTGTCCTTATATGCAGAATTTCCTTTTTGTTGATACATTGGAAGTTGTGCGAACATCCAATCCAGTGTTTCTTGGTATTTCACTACTGCCCCAATTTAAAATTGACGACTACAAAACCGATTTGCTGTGTAGGGGCTTTAGCATCAAGATTCCATTTATGAAGAAATGCAGTTTTTCTTGCAGGTTCGAGTAGACAAGGCGCATTATTGGTAGTACCTTTTACACCAGGCGTTGCTTTGATTACCTTTCCGTTTTTATCTACTACGATACGTACCACGACCCGACCATCTTCATTACATTCTTGTTGCACCTTACCTTTACTCAGTAAAGACC
>CAYGUZ010000491.1:312-1590 GCA_964353215.1 uncultured Flavobacteriaceae bacterium | reverse complement strand
GATTAAAACCAGAGGTGACAAAATCGGCAAACTGCATTTCAACAACGGCTTTCATACCATTGATCGATAGCCCCATAGCTGCGGAAACAATCACAGATTCGCAAATAGGCGTGTTTCTGACCCTACTGCGCCCAAATTCTTTTGCAAAACCTTCGGTTATCTTGAAAACACCTCCATATTCGGCAACATCTTGCCCCATTATAATAAGTTCGTTATGCCGTTCCATCGACTGTCGCAATCCGTTCGATATAGCGTCTACAAAACGAATACTTGAAGTTTTTTTTGAAGGTATAACTATTTTATTATCAAAATTCTGATAGACATCACCTATCTCATCACTTAATGTTGATGAAATCACTTCTTCATTAAAGGCCAACTCTAGATTCGAGTTGATTTCTTCCGTTATTTCTGACTTAAGGTCTTCTATGTATCCCGGGGTCAGAATATTTTTCTCTAACAAAAAAGTCTCGTAATTTGAAATGGGGTCTTTTTTTGCCCATTTCACCATTAATTTTTCGGGTACATATTTGGTTCCACTAGCTTCTTCATGTCCGCGCATCCTAAACGTTTTAAACTCCAAAAAAATCGGTCGGGGCCTTTTTCGTATGGCCTTGCACAGCTCGCTTACCTTAGAATAGACCTCAAGAATATTATTTCCTTCAATGATACGGCACTCCATACCATAACCCTTGGCCCTATCTGCCAAATGCGCGCAGTTATATTGTTCATTTATTGGGGTCGAAAGCCCATAACCATTGTTCTCGATACAAAATAGCACGGGCAAGTTCCAAACCGAGGCCACATTCAATGCTTCATGAAAATCTCCCTCACTCGTGGCACCTTCACCCGTAAAAACAGCGGTTACCCGTTTCTTTCGACGTAAAGAATCCGCTAGGGCAATACCATCGGCAACACCAAGCTGCGGGCCTAAATGTGAAATCATGCCCACTATTTTATGCTCTTGACTACCAAAATGAAAACTTCGGTCACGACCTTTGGTAAATCCGCTAGCCTTGCCTTGCCATTGGGCGAACAATCTATTTAAAGGAACGTTCCTAGTCGTAAAAACACCAAGGTTTCGATGCATGGGAAGAATGTATTCTTCATTCTTTAAAGCAGAAGTGACACCCACTGAAATCGCTTCTTGACCAATACCGCTGAACCATTTCGAAATTTTACCCTGACGAAGCAGAACAAGCATTTTCTCTTCAATCATTCTAGGCTTAAGCATTCGCTCGTAGAGCTGAATTAGAACTTCATTTTCAAAATCGCCAATAT
>CAYGUZ010000491.1:0-302 GCA_964353215.1 uncultured Flavobacteriaceae bacterium | reverse complement strand
TATGGTATCGCATATAAAAACTTTCAAGCGGGTTAAAAGTAATAAAAAGGTCAGATGCGGTCTAATTTTTAAAATGGTTGATCGAGATTTCTTAAATTTGGAACTCTTAAACAGGCCACCATGAGCGCAATACCAAGTGTAAATTTAGAAGACTTTATATCGGGTGACCCGAGTCGTAAAAGCAAATTCACAAATGATATCGGTGCAGCTTTCGAAGACATTGGTTTCGTTGCACTTAGCGGCCACTTTCTATCTGAGCACTTGGTCAAGAAGCTGTACGATGAAATTAAAAAGTTCTTTGC
>CAYGUZ010000490.1:0-1592 GCA_964353215.1 uncultured Flavobacteriaceae bacterium | reverse complement strand
ACCGCCACCAAACTTTTCCATAGCCCTACCATCTGGCAATAAATCAAAAAAAGCATCATGCTTTTCTGCAGTAGCTCCCGTTAGGGGTTGAAACCAATGCGTGTAATGGGTTGCCCCCATTGATAATGCCCAAGCCTTCATGCCTTCGGCAACTTGATCTGCAATTTTTCTATCTATTTTGCTACCCGATAAAATTGCAGACTTTACTTTATCATAGGCATTTGTGGTCAAAAACTGAAGCATCTTTGACTCGTTAAAAACATTCTTACCAAATAAATCAGAGCGTTTTCCGGTCTCATCAATCAATATTTTCTCTCTTTTATGGCTGTCTGCCAAGGCATCGAATCTCATTTTAGACATTTTGAATGAATTTTAGGACTGTAAAATTAACAATTTAGCAATATATAGCCTCAAAATTGATATTTTATTAATCAACCCCCTTCAAAATGGGGGTTAACAAATTTTTGATAACTTTTAACGATTTACATCCCCAAAAAATTCATAATGCTGATAAAATAATTATTTTTACCACTTATTAAAATTAAAGTAAACTACCCACTATTATGAGTAAGTCAAAATTAGAGTACATCTGGTTGGATGGCTATTTTCCAACGCAAAACATGCGAAGTAAAACTAAAGTAGTAAATGACTTTAGCGGTAAATTAGAAGACTGCCCAATGTGGTCTTTTGATGGAAGTTCAACAAGACAAGCTGAAGGGGGTTCTTCAGACTGTTTATTAAAACCAGTCGCTATTTTTCCAGACCCGGCAAGAACAAATGGTTTTTTAGTGATGACCGAAGTTTTAAATGCCGATGGAACACCGCACGTTTCTAACGGAAGAGCAACAATTGATGATGATGACAATGATTTCTGGTTCGGTTTTGAACAAGAGTACTTTATAATGGACACGCAAACCCAATTACCCTTAGGTTTCCCTATTGGCGGTTACCCTGCACCACAAGGAATGTATTATTGTTCTGTAGGTGGTAAAAATACCCATGGTAGAGATTTGGTTGAAGAGCATGCCGATTTATGTATCGCCGCCGGAATCAACTTTGAAGGAATAAACCAAGAGGTTGCCTCTGGACAGTGGGAATTTCAATTGTTCGCAAAGGGTGCCAAAAAAGCCGGTGATGAAATTTGGGTAGCCAGATACCTTTTAGATAGATTAACAGAGCAATATGGTTACTATATTGAATACCACCCAAAGCCACTTGGTAAGGACATGGACTGGAACGGTTCTGGTATGCACGCGAACTTCTCCAATACCACATTAAGAACTTGTGGAGATAAGGCAACCTATGAGAAAATATGCGAAGCTTTCCGTCCGGTTGTAAAAGAACATATCGCAGTATATGGTGAGTTCAACGACCAACGTTTGACAGGTGACCATGAAACGCAGTCTATAAACGAATTTAGTTTTGGTATCTCTGACCGAGGTGCTTCTATCCGTATTCCTATCGCAACCGTAGAAAGTGGTTGGAAAGGATGGTTAGAAGATAGAAGACCCGCCTCTAACGGTGATCCATACAAAATTGCAGGTAGAATTGTAAAAACAGTGAAATCTGCCAAGATTTAGTACTATTAGTTG
>CAYGUZ010000489.1:0-1595 GCA_964353215.1 uncultured Flavobacteriaceae bacterium | reverse complement strand
AGCATTGACCTTAAATTTTTCGGAGCCCCTAATAGAAAATCAAAATTTAAATGGTTTAATAACTATTGAAAATGCAGAAAACCTACGTTTTGAAACGGATGGCAATATTTTAAAAGTTTATCCCTCTAACCGAATTACGGGGCAAGTTCGGGTAAACGTTTTTGAAGGTATTAAAAGTGCCTATGGCGATACTTTAAAAGGCACATTCTCGGAATGGATTTCTTTTGAGCAGCTAAAACCTAATATTCGTTTAATTTCAAAAGGAACCATTCTACCCGACGCGGCCGCTACCCCAATTTATTTTGAAACCGTAAATCTGAAGGCTGTCGAAGTACGGGTAATTCAGGTTTTTGAAGATAATATGCTTCAATACCTGCAAAACAACAATATCACGCAGCAGTACAATTCAGATGTAAGAACGGTAGGGCGAAGAGTAGCGTACAAGGTAATTCCGCTAACAGAAAACGATTCTGAAAACCATAGTTATTGGAAAGCACATGCGTTGGATTTATCTGAATTGACCAAGGTAAACCCAGGATCTTTATACCGTATAGAATTTAGTTTCAAAAAAGAACACGCTAACTATACCTGTGAAACGGCCTCCAATGATGATGAAGATTATGTCGTTACGGAAGAAGGCCCAAATGCCACGGAACAACTTTTAGAAGAACGTTATTGGGATAACGAAATTTATTACTGGAGAAACTATAATTACAATTGGGAAGAACAAGATAATCCATGCAGTCAGGCCTATTATAACCCCGATAGAGTCGTCACCACCAATCTTTTGGGCAGTAATCTTGGTTTGATCGTCAAGAAAGGAAAAAATCGCTCTTACCACTTTGCCGCTACAAATCTGTTGAATACACAACCCGAGGCCAACACTAAAATAAAACTATATAATTATCAGCAGCAATTGTTGACGGAAGTCAGCACAGATGCAAACGGTTTTGCCATTTATGATGGCAATAAAAATGTGGCCTTTGCCGTAGCCGAAAAAGATAGAAATTATGCCTACGCCAAATTGACCGACGGCCATGCTCTTTCGTTAAGCAAGTTCGATGTTTCAGGACAAGAACTGCAAAGCGGACTTCAAGGTTTTATGTATACAGAAAGAGGGGTTCACCGCCCTGGTGATACTGCCCACCTTACCTTTGTTTTAGACGATAAAGGAAATCCGCTCCCAAAAAACCACCCGGTCGTTTTAGAGGTCAATGATGCTAGAGGAAAATTGGTGCAACGTAATGTGCTTAAGAACGAAAGTTTAAAAATCTCCGAAGGACTTTATGCAAAAAAAGAAGGGGCCTTTTACTACTTCCCCATTCCAACAAAAGCGACCGCCCTTACCGGAACTTGGAATGCCAAAATAATTGTCGGTGGTGCACAATTCAATAAAAGCCTAAAAATTGCCACGGTAAAACCAAACCGTTTGAAAGTAAATTTTGCTTTTAATGAAGAAATTTTAAAGGCAAATGAAAATAACAAAGGAAAAGTTGAAGTGCAATGGCTTCATGGCGCCCCGGCAAGAAACCTAAAAATAGATGTCAATGCAAAGTTACAGCCAAAGCCCGACGGTTTTGAAAACTATAAAGGTT
>CAYGUZ010000488.1:0-1596 GCA_964353215.1 uncultured Flavobacteriaceae bacterium | reverse complement strand
AACTAGAATTTGACAAGAATTCGAGAAACAAACCGGCAGCCTCATAAAATGTTCGTTTGCCTCGTGAAATTATGCCGGTAACCAGTATGAAAACACAAATGCATGTCAACAAATAGATGACAATAGCATTACGGATTTCGTTTTTTAATGATAATCGATGAAACATTGCCTTTTAAAGATACTGAAATAAGACCTTAACCTGTCTGCCCATCGCCATCAATATCTTTATTCAAATGTTCTTCTGAAGGGACCGATGTTTTTTAATTAAGGCTCTAGTTTTTTTAAGTTTTAGCTCTAATGTTTGACACGGTCTTCAACATTGTCGGCTTGTTGTTGCTGCTTTTCTAGTTCGTCTTGCTGCAATAAATCCCAAAATATACCCGTATTAGCCTTGTATTGTTGATGATTGGCCGATTACTTCACCCGGAATCCTATCCTCGTGAATTGTTCCATTTTTTAGGTAAACGTGGTACGAGTGATTGTCACCATCTAAAGCCACGGATTTTTCTACCTTTTCATTAATAAAATGAATTGCTGAGCGGTCGTCACAGGCGTAACCATCTGTTAATTTTCCTTCTAAAATATTTTTATGATAAAGCGGCCTTCGAGACTTTTCTGAGTTGTAATGCGGGCAATGGCTTTTCTTTAGAAAGGCCAATCCTTCTACAATACTAAGTTCTGCCGGCCTCGAATCTGTAGTTCCGCCGCTGGTCCAACATAAAGAGCCTGCACTACCACCGCCCATCACGGTACCGTTCTCATAAGCTTTACGTAAGAGAACATCAATACCCTGGGCTTTCCATATAGCTAGCATGTTTAAGGTGTTTCCTCCTCCGACGACTATGGCATCCATTTTACTGATAATGGTCTCAAAGGTTTCTTTTTGGTCATAAGAATTGATCCAAACCTTTAAAACATGGTGTTTTACCTTAATTTGGCTGCAAACCTCATAAAACCTGGCAATATAGCCCTCATCATCTCCGCTGGCGGTAGGTATAAAACAAATGTTCGGATTTTTCTTTCCTGTCATTTGTGCCATATACTTTAAGAAAGGTACGGTATGGCGACCACTGCCATAAATCAATAACTGTCTTTTCATGAATACTAAAATAAAAAAACATTACTCGCCAGAAGCGCTGCGATTCTGGCCGTTTTTATTTCTTGAATTTCGACCTCGATGATTCTGATTTCCGGACTTGTTGTGATTTTTATTGCGGTTTCGGTTTCTATTACCAGAGTTGTTAGGCTTTTTAGCCTGTTTTGAATTGGCAGGTTCTTTAGAATCATCAATATAGGGGTTCTCGGCAATTCGAGGTACTTCTTGTTTTATCAACTTTTCAATATCCCTTAAGTACGGTCGCTCCTCAACATCGCAAAAAGACAATGCTATCCCACTGGCACTAGCACGACCTGTTCTTCCGATACGATGCACATACGTTTCGGGTACATTGGGTAAATCGTAATTGACAACCAAAGAAAGCTCTTCAACATCGATTCCACGGGCGGCAATATCGGTCGCTACCAGCACTTTTAGCTTTCCTTCCTTAAAGGCACCTAAAGCTTTTTGACGTGCAGTCTGTGATTTATTGCCATGTA
>CAYGUZ010000487.1:0-1598 GCA_964353215.1 uncultured Flavobacteriaceae bacterium | reverse complement strand
CCGTTACCTGGTCTAGAATCGTCAAGTTGACCGCGATATGCTAGATTTAAATCAGAATCGAACAAATAGAAGTCTGGAGTGCAAGCTGCATCATAAGCTTTGGCAGTTTCTTGACTTGCATCATATAAGTAAGGAAATGGGTACCCTTCCTGATCTGCTACTTTAGTCATTAAATTTGGTGCGTCTTGAGGATAATTTTCCACGTCATTGCTTGAAATTGCAATAAAGTTGATTCCTTTTTTTTGGTAAGCATTTGCTAACCGCACTATCTCTGGATTCACATGTATGACAAAAGGGCAATGGTTACAGATAAACATTACTACGGTACCTTTTTCTCCTTTTAATCGCTGTAAACCCAAAACAGTGTCGCTAACAGTATCAAAAAGCTCAAAATCGGGCGCTTTAGTCCCTAGGGCCAGCATATTACTCGGTGTTCTAGCCATTATTTTCTCGGTTATTCATTTTCAATACAAAGTTAATTCTTATCGATGAAACTATAGGTAATTAGATTTCACCTTGAGTTAGTTCCTTAACAGGAATGCGGTTACGGACTTTATTAGCGAATATCTTATCTTAGATGTTATTGCATTCTATTTTAATATGCCGAACCGACCAAAAATTAATATTATTTGGAGCAAATCATAGATAACGTTCATATAAACTTTGACCCTAGCACGCTTTGGGCCTTGAATATGGCTTTAGCGCTAGTGATGTTCGGAATTGCATTAGACATCTCAGTAAAGGCTTTTAAAGAACTATTTAAAAAACCGAAAGTCGTGATTACAGGCGTATTCAGTCAGTTTGTAGTGCTGCCTTTTGTGACCTTTTTATTGATTTGGCTATTGCGACCACTGCCAAGTATTGCATTGGGCATGTTTATGGTCGCTGCTTGCCCAGGAGGCAATATTTCTAATTTTATTACGCATCTTGCTAAAGGTAATACTGCCCTTTCTGTTACCTTGACCGCTATAGCAACCTTATTGGCAATAGTAATGACACCGCTCAACCTTCAATTTTGGGGTTCGCTTTATGAACCTACCGAAATTCTCTTGAAAGAAGTTGCTATTTCTCCAATAGAAATGATAAAGCTGGTAGCATTACTGCTTGGTTTTCCATTAGTTTTAGGTATGTTGGTCAACTATTTAAAACCTCGGTTAGCCAAGAAATTGGCCAAATTTTTTAAGATAGTTTCGCTACTGTTTTTTGTAGCGTTGATTTTTTTGGCGCTCTATAAAAACAGGGATATTTTTTTAGAATATGTGTTCTATGTTTTTTGGATTGTAATACTTCACAACCTACTTGCTTTCTTAACCGGGTTTTCACTGGCTAGGGCTATGGGTTTTTCTAAAGAGAATGTAAAGTGCATTACTATTGAAACAGGTATTCAAAATTCTGGATTGGGATTGTTGTTGATCTTCACTTTTTTTGATGGATTAGGTGGAATGGCCTTATTGACTGCTTTTTGGGGTATATGGCATTTAGTATCAGGTTTGGTGTTGGCAAGTGTGTGGGGTTATAAACCAATTGATAAAGAAGAATTGGTTTGAGGCAAATCGGGTATTATTTTTTTAAATATTGGATCTCATTGGGTCTCTTTT
>CAYGUZ010000486.1:0-1604 GCA_964353215.1 uncultured Flavobacteriaceae bacterium | reverse complement strand
GGTATAGGAAAAGGTGAAGTTAAAAAAGGCAATGTCGTAGTAATTAGATACGAAGGTCCGATGGGCGGGCCTGGAATGCCAGAAATGCTTAAGCCCACTTCTGCAATTATGGGGGCCGGTTTGGGTAAAGATGTCGCGCTTATAACAGATGGAAGGTTTTCTGGCGGAACACACGGTTTTGTTGTCGGTCACGTTTGCCCAGAAGCTCAAGATGGTGGGTTAATAGGATTATTACAAGATGGAGATATTATAACAATAGATGCAGAAAAAAATCAAATACACGCAGATTTAAGTCTGGAGGAAATTGCAGAACGTAAGGCAAACTGGAAAATGCCTCCATTAAAGGTAAAACGTGGAAGCCTCTATAAATATGCACGAACAGTATCCTCAGCTTCTGAAGGTTGCGTGACGGATGAATTTTAAAGATTTAAGCATTAGAGTTAAAAAGAATGGAGACACTTAAAGAAATGAAAACCGAAACTCGTAAAGGGAAGACCTTGAAGATATCGGGTGCAGAAGCGATAATACATTGCCTTTTGGCCGAAGGTGTTGATTTGTTATATGGTTACCCAGGAGGTGCTATTATGCCCGTTTATGATGAGTTATACAAGTTTCAAGACAAACTTACCCATATTCTAACACGACACGAACAGGGGGCTACACATGCTGCACAGGGTTACGCAAGAGTTTCAGGCAAGGTCGGTGTTGCTATGGCCACCTCTGGACCTGGTGCTACAAATTTAGTGACTGGTCTGGCAGATGCACAAATTGATTCTACACCAATCGTTTGTATTACAGGTCAGGTGCCAAGGCACTTATTAGGGTCTGATGCATTTCAAGAAACTGATATTATTGGAATTTCTACTCCAGTCACAAAATGGAATTATCAGATAACCAAGGCATCTGAAATTCCTGAAATAATGGCCAAAGCTTTCTATATCGCAAAATCGGGTCGACCGGGACCCGTCTTAATTGACATTACAAAGAATGCCCAGTTTGAAGAACTGATGTTTTCGTATAAAAAATGTACTGGGGTACGAAGTTACAACGCGACTCCAAAACCAGATATGAAAGCCTTGGAAGCGGCCGCAAAACTTATAAATTCTGCTCAAAAGCCATTTATCGTTTGGGGACAAGGGGTGATTTTAGGTAAGGCAGAAGAAGAATTGAAAGCTTTCGTTGAAAAAGCAGGAATACCGGCTGCTTGGACTATTATGGGTGCTTCTGCGCTAGACACCGAGCATCCTTTAAACGTTGGTATGGTCGGTATGCATGGAAATTATGGCCCCAACGTTCTGACCAATGAATGTGATGTTTTAATTGCAATAGGTATGCGCTTTGATGATAGAGTCACAGGAAGACTTGATGATTACGCCACTCAGGCCAAGGTAGTTCATTTTGAAATCGACCCTGCCGAGATTAGCAAAAACGTACATGCCGATATTCCGGTGCTAGGAGATTCAAAAGAAACTTTAGCGCTCTTACTTCCATTAATCAATGCCAATAAGCACGAATCTTGGCACAATCGGTTTAAAGAAAAATATAAAATTGAATTTGATACGGTAATTAAAAACGATATACACCCCACTAAGGAAGGGTTGACC
>CAYGUZ010000485.1:0-1610 GCA_964353215.1 uncultured Flavobacteriaceae bacterium | reverse complement strand
ACAAGTCCGAAAGCTAAAATGAAGCCTAAAAATACCAAAATTCCGAACCAAGGTGAACTAGTAGAGATGATTGCGGCTATTCCCCCAAAGAATAAAAGCAAAAAAATAAATAGCATGAAGTAACCATTAAGGGGAGTTACAATTTTTTCGTTTGTCATAGTTGTTTATTTAAAATGATATTAAAATAATATCATAAATATATAATATTAAATCGAATAATCAAAATGCGTTTGTTTTAAGTAGTAAAAAGTAATTTTTGGTTAACATATACCTTTATAATAAGCGTTACTTTTGGCGAAAATTAATTTCATGCGCAGTATTTTTCTTCTTTTGTTCTTGATTCCCACACTTGCTTTTTCAAATATTTGGGGTCGTACCGGCCACCGGGTAACAGGTCATATAGCTGAAAAACACCTCACTAGAAAAGCAAGAAAAGCAATAAAAGAATTATTAGATGGGCATAGTCTTGCATTTGCATCTACCTATGCCGATGAGATTAAGTCTGACCGTAGTTTTTCTGAATATACTCCATGGCACTATGTGAACTATCCACTGGCGCAAAGTTATCTTGAATCGGATAAAAGCGAGTATGGTGATCTTGTGGTGGCTATTGATAGTTGTATTACTGTTCTAAAAAACAAGAACAGTACAAAAAAGGATAAAGCGTTCTATTTAAAATTTTTAATTCATCTAATAGGTGATCTTCATCAGCCTATGCATGCTGGTATAGAAGCGGATCGTGGAGGTAATGATATTCAAGTACAATGGTTTGGTAGAGGGTCAAACCTGCACAAAGTGTGGGATACCAATATGTTGGAAGCATACGGAATGAGTTACTATGAGCTGGGAGATGAATTAGATGGGGCACTAACGAAAAATAAAAGAAAAGCTATACAACAAGGAACAATAGTAGATTGGTTGGGTGAATCTCACGATTATGCAACTGAACTTTACAATTCGGTAAGTGTCGGTGAAAAATTAGGATACTCTTATACCTACAAATACAACCCACTTCTATTTGAAAGACTACAAAAAGGAGGTTTACGTTTGGCGAAAGTGCTCAACGATGTTTTTTCTTAGTGAAGGTTTTTTAACGTTTTGAAACCTTATTGCCAGAGATATTTCTTTGTCGTGAACATTTAAACCGATTGACGTCATCTGTGCGTAGCTTTGCATGTTTGGTGCTTCTGCCCTGAACACGTTTACGCCACATTCTGAAACTGCTGGGTTTCATTTCACGACGCATTAGTTCGATAGTCTCTTGCTCAGATATACCAAACTGATAGGTAATCGCGTCAAAAGGGGTGCGGTCTTCCCATGCCATTTCTATGATACGGTCTAATTCTCTTTCTGTAAATTCTTTTTTCATAGCATTACAAAGCTACAAATTAATAAACCACTCTAAAGGTAAGATTAATACGTTCTTCAATCGGTTTGGCAGTTTTGGGTATTTGATGCTGCCAGAAGTGCTGGGTTTCGCCTTTCATTAATAGCAGGCTTCCATGCTCTAAAAGTATTTTCTGTTTAAGCTGTTTCTTATTTTTATGTCTAAGATGAAAAAAGCGTTCTTGGCCTAAACTTATAGATGCAATTACCGGATTTTTGCCTAG
>CAYGUZ010000484.1:0-1614 GCA_964353215.1 uncultured Flavobacteriaceae bacterium | reverse complement strand
CTCTTTTCTTTATCACCAAAATTTAATTCTGAATTCAGCTCTGTGAACAACTGCCATTTTTTACCAGGGAAGGTATAGTCATAAAAAAACCTATTTTGCCATGTAAAACCATTTTGATCTAGAAAAACTCCATTATCGTCGTTCTCACTACTTACCAAAGGAATAGAAAAAGCACTTAAAATCGAGAAATTACCTACATTTTTAAAAGGTACAAACTTAATGGCCGGAGCAATAGATGTAATACCTGATGTAGTTCTGCGCTCAGTTGTTCCATTGTCTAAATTAAAATCTCTTCCATTAGCCCTGTATTCAACAATAGCTCCAATATTTACTCTTTTGTTTGCAGAAATACCGGTAAAAGCTTCTAGAGTAGAAGTAAAAAAGTTTTGTCGAATTCCATCTTCATCAGCAAAAGTACTCTCTGTTTGGGTGTAAAGATTATTGAACAGTTTAAGATCCCATTGGCCTTGGCCTATCAATTTAGAAGGGGTCAAATTCTGAATAACACTGCCTCCATCATCTATATCATTGGTATCATCGTCCTGTGCAAGTAAGTTAAATGTGGACAATAAAAGCCCAGCCATAAAAATATGGTTTTTAAAATTTTTCATCGTAGTTGTTTTTAAGTATTGTTGTATTTATTATTTGGTTTCGTTTAAGGCCCAGTCGTAATTGTAGTAACTTACTTTAGCCCCTGAATCTATTTTTTCGTTTCTATATTGGTTTACAAAATCGACTTGGCTTTTTCCGTCTTGCGTAAAGTCACCTTTGTACCATTCAAAAAGCTGGGAAAGCTGCACTTTATTACCCTTGACTTTAATAAAATTGGGGTTGTTCAAAGCCTTCTTCGTCTGCTTTTGCAATTGCGTTTCTAAAGTTGATGGTAAATAAGCGCTACTAACAATAGGAGGACAACCAAGACCGGCACATACAAGTACAAAATGGAACCTCGCCTCTTTAGGAAAATTACCTCTCAGTAATTTGTTCTCTATATCATTTAAAGTGATGGCCTTTCCACCTATATTATATTTAGTTTTATCAAAGAAGCCCGCCTTGTCCAAAGGAGATTTTATAGGATAGTTATCTACAATGCCCTTTATAACAGAAAGGTTATACCCATTGATCCAAAAGGCTTGATAGGTAGTTTTGTCACTTTTAGAAACTGAAATATTCTCAGCTATATCAACCAATTCGTTTAAAGAAACTGGATTCTCCTTAATACGCTTGTAGTCTACCCTACCGTTTTTTACATAGGTCTTAAAGAAAGTATCTGATTTTGAAAAGAAATCAGAAGTGCTTTGCCCTATACTAAACTGAAAAGCAAGTACGAGAAAAATACCGGTTAGTGTTGTTCTATTTATCATTTTAAAAATTTAGTTGATTAAAATCTTGTGCTTCAGTCGTACATAACTAAAACTACCTACAAAGAATTTAAATTTTATGAATTATTTAAGATTTTATAAGTCAAAGGGTTACATGTTCGTAATTACCATGATTACCTTACGATATCAAGATGTATTTATATTCTTTCTAAATTAAGGTTTTGTTTTAAGTTCCTATTTTTAAAAACGACATTTACTAAACAACCAATAAATATTCAATGGAGAACATTGT
>CAYGUZ010000483.1:0-1624 GCA_964353215.1 uncultured Flavobacteriaceae bacterium | reverse complement strand
AATTTTTTACCAACCCCCAAGGAATAGTCTTATCAAGCTTTTTGTAATCATAAGGCTTTAAAGCAAAAGAATCTATTTCAAAATCTTTGTTTCGCTTATAGTCATAAATTGAAAAATCAGTTAAAACAGTATCTATGGTATTGAAGCCTTTATCGAAGACTTCTATTATTGCCTCATTAAGATTAACATAGCGATTTTCTTTTATTTGATAATCACGATAATAGCCAATGTACTCGAATCTATCTTGCGGGTAATTATTCTTGATATTATTGATTGCATATCTTATAATATCTTTAGCCTCACCAGTTTTTAAATTGCCCTTAACTATAACTTCATTAAGTTTGTTTATAGCTGGTTTTAAGTAAAATAGGGTTATTCTACGTTCTTCTAATTTAGACATTGGGATAGTAAGATTTTCATATCCCATGGATGATATTTCTAAAAAATCACCTTTTTCTTTAAACGATTCTGGAATCCGAAAGCTACCATCACTATTAGAGATTACTCCCACGGCTTTGTCTTTTATTCTAATGGTAGCAAAGGCGATAGGCTCTCTGGTCGACTCTTCTAACAATAATCCATTTAAAAAATCAGTATAATTCTGTGCTATCAAAAAAAAGGGTAGCAAAAAAAAATAACCAAAAGAAATGGCATTCTTTTTCATATTTAATTCTAGATTATAGTTAAATACACAAAAGTGATATAGACCGCAATCAATATTAAACCATCTCGCCAGCCCAATCGAAGGCCTTTTGGCAACAAGACCAGCGGAAGGATCAAGAAAGAAATACCGAGCATCCAGAAAATATCATTGTTCAACAAACCCTCATCAACTACATTTATTGGGGTAATAATCGAGGTTATTCCTAAAACGGCCAGCAGGTTAAAAATATTGGAACCTATCAGGTTACCAAGCGAAATCGCCTTTTCTTTTTTAATGATTGCAATAATAGAAGCTGCCAACTCTGGTATACTAGTGCCCACAGAAACCACGGTCACCCCAATTATTCTATCACTA
This sequence comes from uncultured Flavobacteriaceae bacterium, assembly GCA_964353215.1. Taxonomy (GTDB): domain Bacteria; phylum Bacteroidota; class Bacteroidia; order Flavobacteriales; family Flavobacteriaceae; genus Croceitalea. Next base: position 606 of record CAYGUZ010000483.1, on the reverse strand, counting down.
ACGCCAAATTTAGAGGCCAAACCAACGGCCCCATCAATCAAAAATTCTGACCCACCCCAAAGGGCTACTCCGCCTAAACCTAAAAAAAGTACCGTTTTATATAATGGTAAAGGCTTATCATCTTCGGGTAACTCATCTACCACAGCGGTTTTTTGAAATCTTAGTATATAAATTAGAAATGCAAATAAAAACGCCAGCATTATTATGCCTTCATAACGCTCGAGCCTACCGTCAAAATAAATAAACCCTGCAAACAATAATGAAGCTACTATCATCACAGGCCAATCGGTAGTATAAAAACTTTTGCGGACCTCAATACTGCTTAACAAAATGGTTATGGCCAAAACCAAACCTAAATTTGCAATATTAGAACCTACCACATTACCCAAGGCCAAGTCTGGAAAACCATCTAAAGCCGCCTTTATACTAACAATAAGCTCAGGTGCGGAGGTTGCAAAGGAAACTACCGTCATTCCAATTACAATCTTCGGAATATCTAGTCTTAACGAAAGCGCTACAGCAGACTTTAAAAGCCAATTACCACCTATAACCAATAAAAAAAGACCAAGGATTATAAAAAGTATATTTTGCATTAATGGTGTATTT
>CAYGUZ010000482.1:0-1625 GCA_964353215.1 uncultured Flavobacteriaceae bacterium | reverse complement strand
AAACAGTTCTATTTTTGTATTATAGTAGTATTGAATTAATTTTTACTCATGAAACATCTTAAAAATATATTGGCCGTTATCGGATTTTTGTTTGTTGTCGGAAGCCTAATTTATGCCGTTCAAGAAAAGCCTAGCCAAAACGAAATGGTCTTAAAAGAACATCAAGAAAAGGCCAATAAAAACGTAAACAGTGGCTATCAAATCACCGCCATTGAAATTCCCGAAGATTTAAATTTTGCCGGTGAAGCGGTGCCTTTAAATGATCCTGAAATATTGGAGCGTGTTGACCGCGAGTTTTTGGTCAATACATACTGGCAGTCTAATGCGCTATTATTGATGAAGCGTGCCAATAAATACTTCCCGATTATTGAGCCTATATTGGCTAAAAATGGAATCCCCGATGATTTTAAATATTTGGCGGTTGCCGAGAGCGGACTAACAAATGTAGTTTCTCCAGCCGGAGCAACCGGATTTTGGCAGATTATGAAAGCGACCGGAAAAGAATACGGGCTTGAGGTAAACGCCAATGTTGATGAGCGTTACCATATTGAAAAATCTACTCAGGTCGCCTGTGATTACCTGAACAAATGGAAAAATCGTTTCGGTAGTTGGACACTTACCGCAGCCGCTTATAATGCTGGGCCTGCCGGAATCCAGAAATATATGGATATCCAAAAAGTGGATGATTACTATGATTTGCTATTGGGTCAAGAAACGGGGCGTTATGTGTTTCGAATTATGGCGATAAAAGAAATTATTTCCAACCCCGAAAAATATGGGTTTGATGTAGAAAAAGATGATTTTTATGATGCTGTACCAACTTTTACGGTAGAGGTAACTAAACCCGTGGGCGATTGGGCCGATTTCGCTTCATTATATGAGATTAACTATAAGATATTGAAGCGACATAACCCTTGGTTGCGCGAAGCACACTTGAACAATGCATCAGGCAAGAAGTATGTTATCGAAATACCTAATAAAGGTTATTACAGAGGCAGCAAGTAATGTGGGCTTACCTAAAAGACCATTTTTGGAGCGTTCTTTTAGGAACTAACTATGTCTTGGTTATTATTTTCTCCATTCTTATTCTTTTAAAGAACAAGAATCCGGTAAAGACTCTTTCTTACATTTTTGCGTTGGCCATATTTCCATTTTTGGGCCTGTTGGTCTATTATCTCTTTGGTCAAGATTATAGAAAATCAAAGATTTTTGAAAAAAAGTATATTCTTGACAACAACAGCATAAAGCACTGGCGCAAAAAATTTCGTTTAGATGCCGAAGAAAGAGAAGATTTTGAAGAAGAATATGGCGAGGGAATAGCAAAGATTTATGAGCTTCTAAGAAACAATGAAAGAGCAGTTCTCTCTTTTGATAACGATTTAGAGCTTTTGACCAATGGGGAAGAGAAGTTTAAAAAACTTCAAGTTGATATTACGAACGCCAAGAACCATATACATTTAGAATATTTTGTGCTGGTCGATGATGAATTGGGCCTTAAAATTATCGACTTACTTTGTGAGAAAGCTGAAGAAGGGGTCAAGGTACGGTTGGTGTATGATGATGTAGGAAGTTCTATTTCATCAAAAACAAAAAAGCGAATGACGCAATCTGGCGTTGACCATTAT
>CAYGUZ010000481.1:0-1625 GCA_964353215.1 uncultured Flavobacteriaceae bacterium | reverse complement strand
AAAAGTTCAGAAATTTTCCGATGTTCCTCTGTTAACAGGAGCGTTCTTCTGATTTTTTCCTTCTGCTTTGGTGTAGTGACTTCAACTTCAAAAATGCTTTGTAGTACCTCTATGACCTTTTCAGGAGAAAGTTCAGATCTCTTTTCTTTGAGTTGTCGTTCTAGTTCTTTGTATATTTTATAGGCGACAAAGTTTAGGCATATATGAGCTTCGATTCTTCTTCTTTTGTAATGAAAGACGGGGCGGATCTTTAAATCGGTCTTTGCAATTCTAAAGGCCTTTTCTATTTTCCAGAGCTCTTTATAGTTATTTAGGATGCGTTCTTTGGATAGATTCGAGTTAGTCAAATAGCCCTTTAATCCATCCCACTTAGCATCGTCCTCTATTTTTTCTTGATTAAGTTTTATCTGTACCTCACCGTCCATTTCTAGGAACTTGTTATACCCTCTATTGTTGATACTGCTTTTGGTTAGCCTTCCTGTTCTGAGGTTCTTCTCAAGTCGCTTTAATCCTTTATCACGGTTGTATCTATCCTTTTTAGCTCTTTGATCGGAGTAAGTTATAATAAGCTTTAAATCTCCTTTTTTGATGATCCTACTTTGTCCATCTTTTAAGGCTAGTGACAAAATTTTCTCTTTTACATTTTGAGTTTCCGCTTTGATTCTTGCTCCTAAAATAAACTCGTACTGATTAGCAACAAGTTCACCTATATTTGACTTGGATAGCAAGCCTGAATCGGCTACAATAATCAGTTTATCGAGATTATATTTAGACGTAAAACTGTTGATGATAGGCAACATGGTGTGCCCTTCGTATTGTTTACCTTCAAAAATGTCATAAGCTAACGGATAACCGCCTTCGCTTACCAGTAAGCCTAATACAATTTGTGGATTTTGATGTTTGCCCTCTTTAGAAAAACCTGTTTTACGAAAATCATCCTCGTGGTCGGTTTCAAAGTAAATGGTGGTCACATCATAAAAAACAACACTTATTCCGTTCGGTAAAATTCGTAAAGTATGGTCGTAACTGATTTGTTGTACTTGCTCTTTTTGGACGCTGTGGAGCTTGTCCATATATCGATAAATCTCATCCTCCGAGTAGGTTTTATGGGCAAATCGGTAAAGGTATTCTGTGGTCTTCAGCTTACTCTTGGGGAAAACTAATCGATAAAGAACCAAGTCTTTAAACAGATTATCTTCGATCCGATTAAAACCAATTTCATTGAAAATCTTACCTAAAACAAGGTCGATACCTACGAGTTTGTGAGAGGTGATTGAGGATAAAAAACCAGAGTATAAACTTCGCTCATTTTCAAAATCCAACTCTTGAACGCCTTGACGACTTTTTATCCATTTTTCTGCTTTTAAAACCAGGCTTTCTACGTCCCCACTTGAATCAACAGACCCAAAACTGCGTCTTACTACATACTTCTTATTTACTTTTTCAATTGCTTGAATGTAAATCTTGCCGTTTTTATGCTTTAACCTCCGAATAAACATTGGATAAAACTAGCGAATATCTAAAATTAACACCCAAATCAAAAAAAATAAAAATCACAAATCATTCAATTACAAATCTTTAGCAACGAGTGTTTTCTAGATTCTAAAGTTTTGCGGAAGTCAGGA
>CAYGUZ010000480.1:0-1630 GCA_964353215.1 uncultured Flavobacteriaceae bacterium | reverse complement strand
CCCTATTACTGTGGGCACCGCCAATCGGTTCTCTGACAATTTCATCTATCAGTTTCAGCTTTTTCATGTCATTAGCCGTTAACTTCAATGCTTCTGCAGCTTGTTCTTTATACTCCCAACTTCTCCAAAGAATCGAAGAACAAGACTCAGGAGAAATCACAGAATACCACGTATTCTCTAACATTAATACCTTATCACCTACTCCAATACCTAAGGCACCACCCGAAGCGCCCTCACCAATAATGACAACAATAATGGGCACCTTGAGCCTAGTCATTTCGAGAATATTTCTGGCAATTGCTTCTCCTTGACCCCGTTCCTCTGCCTCGATTCCTGGGTAAGCACCTGGCGTATCAATAAAACAGACTACAGGGATATTGAACTTCTCGGCAGATTTCATTAGACGAAGTGCCTTTCTATACCCTTCGGGATTCGCCATACCAAAGTTTCGGTATTGACGTGTCTTGGTATTGTAGCCCTTTTGCTGACCGATAAACATATAACTCTGGTCACCAATTTTACCCAAACCACCAATCATAGCCTTGTCGTCTTTTACATTTCTATCACCGTGCAATTCAAGAAAGGTATCTCCACAAATCGCATTAATATAATCTAGGGTATACGGTCTGTTCGGATGTCTCGATAGTTGAACCCTTTGCCAAGCCGTCAAGTTCTTATAGATATCTTTTCGGGTTTCCGCTAATTTTTTTTCAATTTGCTGACAAGTTTCAGTAACGTCTACCTCGCTTTCTTCACCGATAATCATGCATTTTTGAAGTTGCTCTTCAAGTTCTTTAATGGGAAGTTCAAATTCCAAATACTCCATAAAAAATTAGTTGTTGTTGGTATAATTAACAAATATAAAGCTTTCAATAAAATTTGTGACAAATAGCATTGTTAAGCATTATCTTTTTGCTTTCTGTAAAAGATAGAGCCCTACAATACCAAAAATCAAATTTGGTAATACTACCGCCAAAAGCGGCGAAAAACCAGATTGTTCTGCCAAAGTTCCAAAGACTTTATCGAAAAATATGTAAATAAAAGCTACCCCAATACCAAAAGCCAGGTTCACACCCATGCCGCCCCTGCGTTTAACCGAAGAAACGGCCACAGCGATTATCGTAAGCACAAAAGCCGCAACTGGCAATGCCCATCTTTTGTATTTGACCAGTACATATGAATTTATATTCGATGCCCCTTTTTTTCGCTGCTCTTCAATAAAATCATTCAATTCAAAAAGGTTCTTGGTATCAGCTACATAGGATACCGGTGTTAGGTCGTCTATTTGAAAGCTAAAGATGGTATCTAAACGTCTTTTGGTTTCAATCAATTCTTTACCATCCCTTATCTTACGCTTTCGATAATTGGTTAATCGATATAAACTGTCTTTTTCTACCCATCTTATATTTGCCGCAGAAATTTTATAGTCCAAAACCTCATTTTTGTCAAAGTGTTCATAGGTGAAATTATACCCTATCTGCCTATCTGGGTCAAAGCTGCTTACATAAATAAGGTCTTGGTCGTTGAGTTGGTTAAAGATATTCGTAGTTTGTTGTACCTGCCTGCCCTTTTTAAAGTATTTATATTCGAACTCATTATACCCAATACTCGCATTAGGTACTATGAACAT
>CAYGUZ010000479.1:0-1631 GCA_964353215.1 uncultured Flavobacteriaceae bacterium | reverse complement strand
CGAAACCTAAATTGAAAATAAATACTAACTAAAAGATACCTGTTTTCACAGGCAGTTTTATGAAAATAATTGTACCAATGGCCGGCAGAGGCTCAAGATTACGACCACATAGTTTAACGGTTCCAAAACCATTAATTCCAGTAGCAGGCAAACCTATTGTGCACCGTTTAGTGAGCGATATTGCAAAGGTGCTTGGCGAACCAATAGAAGAAGTAGCTTTTATTCTTGGTGACCCTGCCTTTTTTGGAGATGATGTGGTAGCAAGTTTAACAGCTTTAGCCGAAGAATTAGGCGCAAAGGCATCTATTTACAGGCAAGACCAACCTCTAGGCACTGGGCACGCCATAATGAGCGCTAAACCTTCTTTAAGTGGGCCAGCGGTAATTGCTTATGCAGATACTTTAATACGAGCGGAGTTTAATCTGGATAAAGATGCAGACAGTGTTATTTGGGTAAAACAAGTTGACGAGCCGGAAGCTTTTGGAGTTGTTAAACTGAACGATGCCAATGAGATTGTAGAACTGGTAGAAAAGCCAGAAGAATTTGTATCGGATTTAGCGGTTATAGGTATCTATTATTTTAAAGATGTTGGAGCACTTAAAACGGAGTTGCAATATGTTTTAGACAATAATGTAATTAATGGTGGCGAATATCAAATAAACGATGGTATTAAGCGCATGATGGCAGATGGAAAAAGATTCGTTACAGGTCAGGTAGATGAGTGGATGGATTGTGGAAACAAAAAAGTAACCGTAGAAACCAATCAACGTATGTTGGGCTTTCTAGAAAAAGATGGTGAAAATATGATTTCGGCTTCCGTTAAAAAGGAGAATGTAAATATTGTTGAGCCTTGTTTTATTGGCGAAAATGTAGTCTTAAAAAATACAACTGTCGGTCCTTTTGTATCGATAGGTGCGGATACAGTGATTGAAGACTCAACCGTTAAAAATAGTATAATCCAAAGCCATACTACTATCAAAAATGCTAATTTGGATAATGCTATGATTGGGAATCATGTAAAATACGACGGTAATTTTGAAACTATTAGTATTGGTGATTATTCCGTATTGGAGTAGGTCTCTCCTTAAGAAGCTGTCTAAAAATTGAGTTCATTGTCATATTGAGCCTGTCGAAATATTTTAACTTACTGATAATCTATTTCAGTTTCGACAAGCTCAACTTGACAAAATGGATTTCGATAACTTTTTAGACTTTCTCCTTTTGCATAGGTGATAATCAAGATTGTCCCCTTGAGGGGACTTTAGGGGTGTATAAAAAATGAAATAAAATTTATATTGATTTGTTTCCCTGAGCGCAGGCGAAGGGTAAAAATGTTTATGAGAAATAGCATCTTTTGTTTTGGACTTCTTTTGTTATGCGCTATATCGTCAAGAATTTCTTATGCTCAAGAAGAAAAAGATTTGAGACTTATATATAATGATTGGCAATTATCAACTAAAAAATCCGGGGATAGTATTTTAGTTTTTCATTCAAAGAAGTACAATACAAAGGACAGATACGCTTCAAAAGATTTGATTTCATTTGAAGAAAACAAAGAGGGAATAATTTCAATAGTTCAACACTATAATTCTCCATTTTGTGGTGTTCCGCCTAGTTTTCAAGATTTGGGA
>CAYGUZ010000478.1:0-1635 GCA_964353215.1 uncultured Flavobacteriaceae bacterium | reverse complement strand
GTTCGATATCTTGCATATCTACCGGTGCCTTATCAGATGTTAAAATAACCTGTTTGCCATTTTGGTGCAAGTGATTGAAGATGTGGAAGAACACGTCTTGGGTCCCCGATTTTCCTGATAAAAATTGAACATCGTCTATTAGTAAGACGTCGATTAACTGATAGAAATGTATAAAGTCGTTACGAGTATTCTTTTTTACGGATTCAATATATTGCTGGGTAAATTTTTCCGCAGAAATATAGAGAACGGTACGTTCAGGATATTTATCTTTTATTTCAACACCAATGGCATGGGCCAAATGTGTTTTTCCTAACCCGACCCCACCAAAAATTAATAGCGGATTAAATGAGGTGCCTCCTGGTTTGTTAGCGACCGCCATTCCCGCTGATCTTGCAAGCCTGTTCGAATCACCCTCTAAGAAATTCTCGAAATTATAATTAGGGTTTAACTGAGATTCAATTTTAATATTTCGTATGCCAGGAATAACGAACGGATTCTTTAATTCTGGATTTTTCGAAGTTATAGGCACATCAAGTTCTTGTGGTGCCATGGCTGAGCGATTTGAACTCGGTATTTTTTCGGTAAAAGGCTCGTTGTTACCATACTTGTTCTCCATCTTTATAATATAAACCAGTTTGGCGTTGGCACCCAACTCTTTGGTCAATGCTACCTTTAAAAGCTTAACATAGTGTTCTTCAAGCCATTCGTAAAAGAATTTACTCGGTACCTGAATACTCAATGCCTTGTCGGTTAACCTAACGGGAATTATTGGCAAAAACCAAGTCTTGAATGCCTGCGGTTGGATATTATCTTCGATAAAAGCCAAACAGTTGTTCCAAACGGAAGATGCAGTAACACTCATAAAAATTGTTCCTTTGTTTGTTGGTTAGTATTATAAGTTTTAGAAAAACCTTAGGTGTTTCCCCGTAAAAATAGGTGCGACAAATATGTGAACAAAAAACCTAAAAAAAAAATGATTACAGGTTGAATTTATACTTTTTTTTTCGCATGTTCAGGTCTGAAAATCAAAGCACATAAATATATACTTTTTCAGTTAAAAACATGAGGAATCACAAACTTTCTTTTCGGGTACGATACGGTGAAACAGATCAGATGGGTATTGTCTATCATGGCAACTATGCGCAGTACCTAGAAATGGGAAGAGTAGAGTGGTTAAGGGATCTGGGCGTAACATATAAATCGATGGAAAAAAATGGAGTGCTTTTACCAGTAATAAACTTACAATTAAAGTACTTAAAACCTGCCAAATATGATGATTTGATTACAGTCGAAACTACATTGCGAAAAAAGCCTTTGGTGAAGATCGAATTTGACTATAAAATCTATAATGAAACTAGGGTATTGTTAGTTGAGGCAAATACGATTTTGGCTTTTATGGATAAGGCGAAAAATAAACCGATGAAATGTCCCGATTATATTCTGGATAAATTGGATTTTTAATGAACTTGTGAAACGGAAATCTTATGAAGCTCGCCAAATCTTTTTAGAATCATTTCGCACTCACCTCTTCTAACCGTTACAAGTAGTTCACAATTTAGTTCTAGTTTTTGAGATTGGATATGAACGTTATGTTGCTTTAAAATTCGCATTACAATATCCATTTCGGGGTAATCA
>CAYGUZ010000477.1:0-1639 GCA_964353215.1 uncultured Flavobacteriaceae bacterium | reverse complement strand
GTTCAATATAAAGCTTTGAAATCTGTTGTAGGTTTTGAGAATGTAAAGTTCTTTAGGCCGGGTTACGCTATTGAATATGATTATTTTCCTCCTACCCAGTTAAAACATACTTTGGAAACGAAGTTGGTGAATAACCTGTATTTCGCAGGTCAAATCAATGGAACAACTGGTTATGAAGAGGCGGCGTCTCAAGGCTTGATGGCAGGCATCAATGCCCATTTAAAGATTAATGAGAAAGAGCCTTTTATGCTTAAAAGGGATGAGGCCTATATAGGGGTTTTAATAGACGATTTAATCACAAAGGGCACAGAAGAACCTTATCGTATGTTTACCTCGAGAGCCGAGTATAGAACCTTGTTGCGTCAAGACAATGCAGATTTAAGATTGACTCCAAAGGGCTATGAGATAGGTTTGGCCAAAGAAGAACGTCTTAGAAGGATGGAAGAAAAGGAAAGGAACTCCGATAAGTTCGTTGCGTTTTTTAGAAACACGAGTTTTACTCCAGAGGAAATCAATCCAATTCTTGAAGAGGTTTCATCTTCTCCGGTAAAGCAATCTGATAAAATGTTCAAGGTTTTTTCACGACCTAATGTGACCATGGACCATATGCTGCGATTAGATACTGTTTCCAATTTTGTGGCTGAACATAATTTAGGCACCGAGGTTTTGGAGCAGGCGGAAGTACAGGTAAAATACTCAGGATATATTGCCAAGGAAAAAAGCAACGCAGATAAATTATTGCGCTTAGAAAATATTAAAATACCAGAAGATTTTGATTACAGAAAATTGAAATCATTGTCATACGAAGCTCGTGAAAAGTTAGAGGCTATTCGGCCAGTTACCATTTCTCAAGCATCGCGGATAAGTGGTGTTTCGCCATCCGATATCAGTGTCTTGTTGGTTTTCTTGGGCAGATGATTAACAGTATCTTTTTTAGGCAGCAGAAACCGTTTACTGTGAAAGTACTGGGCATAAGTTTTGCCGTATTATCGACACTTGCCGCCATGGAAAACATAAACGAATTAGAGCCCGTTGTTACGATGGCCTGCATCAGTTTAATTTTGCTATCGTATTCAATTTCTTTTGAAATTAGGCAAGATTATATTCACAAAAAACATTTCAAGTTGTTTGGCTTGAGCCTATTTAAATGGAAGCTGCATTGTATAGAACCAGAATATGTGACGGTATTTTCCGCAAGCAGTTCTAAAGGTTCAGATTGGGGTCCGGTTGCGGCGATGAACGGCAAATTAAGCGAGCAAAATTATGTTGTAAGAATGTTTAGGGGCAGGCAGTATTTTACTTTATTAAGAACGAAATCTAGGTCTTTGGCAGAAACCAAGGCCAATGATTTGGGCGAGCTTCTTGGTGTAGAAATCCGTTTCTGATCAAGAGGTGTTCCACGTGGAACATTGTTCTGGTCTAGTTTTTGATATTAGTAAGTTCAGCTAATTGAAAGACCAAAATGAGAAAAGCCATCACCCTAGTGTTAGCATTGGTGTTCTTTAACGCCTGCATCCCGCTGCGTATTGCACCAACGATTTCTGATTATAAATTGACCGAAGGAAAACAATTTAAAAAAGGTCTGCCCGAAAAAACGGTGTTCGCTTTTGAAGACCCAAAAGACACCGATGCTTTCTAC
>CAYGUZ010000476.1:0-1640 GCA_964353215.1 uncultured Flavobacteriaceae bacterium | reverse complement strand
GATGTTTTAGCTGCCTTAAAATCTTGGCAGTCCCATCCAGATTTTGTGCTATCTAAATTGGCCTCTATGTTGTTAAACAGGAATCTGTTACACATAAAAATCAAGAACAAGCCTATTGAAGATCATAGAATTTCTACAAAAAAGGAGTGGGTGATGGCGAATTATAATATCAAAGAAGAAGAATTGTCTTATTTCGTTTTTTCAGGAGTAATTAGTAATAGGGCTTATAACGAGAAGTATCAGAATATCAACATTCTAAGAAAAAACGGTAAGCTTACAGATGTGGCCAAAGCATCTGACCATCTCAATTTAAAGGCACTGTCAAATACGGTTACGAAGTACTATGTTTGCTATCCGAAGGAAAGCGTTTGACAAATTTTCTTACTTTTGCCAAAATGAAACGATACTCAAAAAGTAAAACCAGAACATTTCGTTAATTCTGGATTTATTTTAAATGAGAGAACGCGTGAAGCAAGTAGTTACACACGTCCTTAAATTTTATGAGAATTTTGTTTTTACAAAGTATAAAATTTTAAACGTTTGAAATTTACTGCCACCCAAATTGCCGGAATTTTAGAAGGAGAAGTTGAAGGTAATCCAGAGACCGCCGTTCATAAACTTTCTAAAATTGAGGAGGGAGAATCAGGTTCCCTGACCTTTTTGGCGAATCCAAAATACACCCAATATATCTATTCCACAAAGGCTTCAATAACCATTGTAAATAGAGACTTTATACCCGAGCAGGCTCTTTCTACAACGTTGATAAAGGTTGAAGATGCCTACAAGTCTTTTTCAAAACTCTTAGAATATTACAATCAAGTAAAGAATAATAAGGTAGGCATTGAAAGTCCGTCTTTTGTTTCTGAAAGTGCGAGTTATGGCAAAGGATTTTATTTAGGGGCCTTTTCATATCTAGGTGAGAACGTTACGATTGGTGATGATGTAAAGGTCTATCCAAATGTATACATTGGTGATAATGTAACCATAGGTGATAATGTTCAACTTTTTGCCGGTTCAAAAGTATATTCAGAATCTATTATTGGTAATGGTTGTGTAATTCATAGTGGTGCCATAATTGGAGCCGATGGTTTTGGATTTACCCCGAACGAAAAAGGAGAATATAGTAAGGTGCCGCAAACGGGCAATGTAATTTTAGAAGATAATGTAGATGTAGGTGCTGGCACTACGATAGACCGCGCAACTTTAGGCTCAACGATTCTTAGAAAAGGGGTAAAGCTCGACAATCAGATACAGATAGCACATAATGTTGAAATAGGTGAACATACGGCAATAGCCGCTCAAACGGGTGTGGCCGGTTCTACCAAAATTGGTAAGCACTGCCTGATTGGTGGTCAAGTAGGCATCGTTGGCCATATCACTATTGGTGATCGAGTGCGAATTCAGGCACAATCAGGAATTGGAAGAAATGTTAAGGATGATGAAGTGTTGCAAGGCTCACCTGCTTTGAATTATGGAGATTACAATAAATCTTATGTGCATTTTAAGAACCTTCCAAAACTGGTTAATCAAATACATAATTTAGAAAAGAAAATTGACAATAAAAACGATTGATCTGAAGCAACGTACAATTGCCAAAGAACTTATAATAAAACCACTTGGACAACATACGACTGAAAACA
>CAYGUZ010000475.1:0-1641 GCA_964353215.1 uncultured Flavobacteriaceae bacterium | reverse complement strand
CCGATATTCCATATACGAACCCAGAACATTGGTTTCTAACATCAAGGGCACCTACAGTTTTGATGCCTAAATCTCGTTGCACTAAAACGCCCGGACCAGGGAAATAATAGTCTGGACTCAAGGTTGCAAAAACAATAAAATCAATGTCATCTTTATCTATTCCTGCTCGTTCTATAGCTACTTTGGCTGCTTTGACCCCCATTGTAGTCGTAGTATCTTCACCTTTAACAACATGCCTTCTTTCTTTAATACCTGTGCGTTCTTGAATCCATTCATCATTGGTATCCATTAACTTAGAAAGATCATCATTGGTTACAACATTATCAGGAACGTAATGGCCAAGACCTATTATTTTAGAATTATACATAAAAAATGTGTTTGAAACCCATTAGAAATGAGTAATTGAATCGGTAAAGTAAAAAATAAATTGGTGGTACTAAAACATTCAGATTTATTTTAAACCTTGGATATTACATTTAGTCCAAATACTGTTTGAAATTATTTACCGTTACCTTGGCCTTTAAATCATGTAATAAATTATAAAGCCCGAAGAAAGTACGGTTCATATATAAAAAGTGTTTTGAACCTCGATTTCCGTTCATCTTACGTATTTGCTCATCTTTGGAATAGCGTTCGCTAAGGTCTGCTATTTCAGCCCAAAATACGTCAGAACCAAAGTCGAACTCTTCTTCATGAAAGGGCGAGGTAAATAGACTTAGCATCTCTTTAAACAAGGCCGTGAAAAAGTCTAGTTCTTTTTGAGAATCTGTTGGCGTCAATATTTCAAGTTCATAAAGCTTTTCCATAAAGATTTCATCGTTATTGATGTTTTCTTTCTTGGCCAACTCAAAATAGGGAATATAAAACTCATCAGGAATTTTTTTGATACAACCAAAGTCTATTGCTATCAATGTATTTTTCTCACTAACCAAGAAATTACCGGGATGTGGGTCAGCATGTACTTTTCGCAAGCCATGAATCTGAAACATGTAAAAGTCCCAAAGGGCTTGCCCTAGCTTGTTTCCGATTTCCTGTGCGAACCCGGCTTTAGTAAACTCACTTAGATGAACTCCTTTCATCCAGTCCATTGTAATGATACGTTCGCTAGAAAGTTCTTCATAATATTTAGGGAACTCCATATTGGGTATGACCGAACAGGCCTCAGTTATCTCCTTACTTTGTTTTAACTCTAAAATATAATTGGTCTCCTCTACCAATTTGTTCTCTACTTCTTTAAAATATTTATCGGAGTCTTTTCCCTGCAAGTTGAACATTCGAATAGCAATAGGTTTAACTATAGCTAAATCACTGCTTATACTTTCCGCAACACCAGGATATTGAATTTTGACAGCCAGTATGCTGTCATCTTTAGTGGCTTTGTGAACTTGACCGATACTCGCAGCGTTAACCGAATCACGCTCAATGGTGTCAAAAATCTCCTCTGGATATTTGCCAAGATATTTTTTAAAAGTTTTACGGACTAATGGTGCAGAAAGCGGTGGTACAGAAAATTGCGAAAGGGAAAATTTCTCTACGTAGGCACTAGGCAACAAGTTTTTCTCCATACTTAGCATCTGGGCTACTTTAAGCGCACTGCCTTTCAAAGTTTTTAGACCATCGTATATATCACCTGCATTATCT
>CAYGUZ010000474.1:0-1658 GCA_964353215.1 uncultured Flavobacteriaceae bacterium | reverse complement strand
TTGGCTTTTTCAATTACCTCACGAATATCCTTAACACCGCTGCTGATAGCACTCAGGGTGTAAAAAGGGCGCTTGCTTTCTGCTGCAATAATGTTGGCTAAAGTTGTCTTACCCGTGCCGGGAGGCCCCCAGAGGATTAGAGACGGAATTATGCCCTGCTTAATTTGATGGGTCAAAGCTCCTTTTTCACCAACCAAATGAGTCTGACTAATATAGTCTTCTAAACTTTTTGGTCGCATGCGTTCTGCGAGAGGTTCATTCATTTTATAAAAATAAGTAAAAAGGAGTGTGACAATTTATCCGATTTTGCAATTATGGAAAAGAAATTGCGACTTTAGTGTTATGTCATCAGAGAATCATTTGAATTTTTCTAATAGCGTGCTATTTATACCATTGTTTGTGGTACTTGGCATTTGGACCGTTTTTTGGTTTGAAATAAAATTCAATATCAATTTAAATGAATTTGGTATTGAACCAAGGAGTATAAAAGGCCTTAGAGGAGTACTTTTTTCTCCGTTTATCCATGGATCAGTTGAACACTTATATAATAATACAATTCCCTTGGCCACTTTAACTACGGCCATTTTCTACTTCTATAATAAAGACGCCGGTAAGGTTTTATTTTTCGGGGTGCTATTCTCAGGGTTATTGACATGGTTTATTGGTAGGCCTTCATATCATATAGGTGCAAGTGGACTTATTTATGTTTTGGTGAGTTTTATCTTCTTTAAGGGCATTTTTGCACGGCATTATAGACTTATAGCTTTATCTCTTGCTATGGTATTTTTATATGGAAGCATGATTTGGTATATTTTTCCGATTAAAGAGGGTATTTCATGGGAAGGGCACTTATCTGGTTTTTTAGTAGGTTTGATACTTGCCCTTGTTTTTAAGACAAAACTTGAAATTGAGAAAAGATATTCTTGGGAAAGAGATGATTATAACGAGGAAGAAGACGAGTTTCTAAAACATTTTGATGAAGACGGCAATTTTATTGAAAGTGTTGACCCGCCGATTAATGAAGTGAAGATCAGCTATCACTTTAAAGAGAAAAAAGATGGTCAAGAGGGTTAAAGCTGTCGCTGCCTGACTACTTCGTACAAAAACACCCCACAGGCAACAGAAACATTTAAAGACGCTATTTCGCCCATCATTGGTAGTTTTGCCTTAGTATCGACCATTTTTAGAATAGATGGATTTATACCACGGTCTTCTGCACCCATAATAATGGCGCATGGTTGCTTCAGGTCTAAGTCAAAAATAGATTCATTGGTTTTTTCGGTAGCCGCAACGAGTTTTACACCTGATGCCTGCAAATAAAATATAGCATCTTTTAAATGATCGACTTTTGAAATAGGAATATTAAAGGCAGCGCCAGCGGATGTTTTTATGGCATCATCATTAAGAGGTGCCGAGCCGCTTTTCGGAACTATAATGGCATCTACTCCGCAACATTCCGCAGTTCTTATGATTGCCCCAAAATTTCGCACATCTGAAATCTGATCTAATAATAAGAGGAGAGGAGCTGTATTTTTTTCAAGAATGCCTTCCAACAAAGGTTCGAAATCTTGAAAACCTATTGATGAAATATTGGCAACTGCTCCCTGATGATTTTGTTCAGTAAGCTTGTTTAACTTTTCTACTGGAACATAAGAACT
>CAYGUZ010000473.1:0-1659 GCA_964353215.1 uncultured Flavobacteriaceae bacterium | reverse complement strand
GTATATGTACAGTAAATACACTAATGATATTAATGAACTGGATTTTGAGGCTCCTAAAACCGTAAAAGAAAATGGCACGGCCAATTATATTTATCAAATCAGCAGTGCTGATAATGCTACATTCAAAGCTAGGGCCGAGGCTATTACCGATTTTGATGGTGACGGTGTATTTAATGTGTGGGAGATCGATGAAAATGGCAATCCAAAACAAATTGTTAAAGATTGATACTTGCCTTTACCCTATGTGCATTATTCATTCTTTTTTGTATTGCCTTTCAAGACTTTAAAGAGCGAAAAGTATATTGGTTTTTATTTCCTTTACTAGGTCTAAGTTTAAGTGTACTTTATATTAATACCGTTACGGTAGCCGAAATTTTCGGGCTAAGCATTCTTTTAAATATTTTAATAGTTTCCCTTGTGCTGCTTTCAATTTTCTTGGTCACTAAACTACTTTTTAAAAAACCTTTTTTAGACCATAGTTTTGGTCTTGGCGATTTGTTGTTCTTTTATGCCATGGCCTTAGGGTTTCCGACAATAACCTTCATAGTTCTTTTTGCAAATGCGCTGCTTTTTGCTTTATTCTTTTTTTTAGTAGTGAAAAAATATCAAAAAATTAAAACGGTTCCGTTAGCGGGATTGATGTCAATTTTTCTTTTCTTAGTTTTAAGCATTAGCATTTTTATTAAAGAGCCATCTCTGTACATTTATTAAAATTGAAAGAATCTTTTAAAATAACCAATAGTCTTATTCAGCGTATATCCGCAGAACAGGCTTTTCATTATCGTATAGTCCCTAAAGAACTGAATGGTGATGTGCTAACATTTATAACGGACTCTAAAAATATTGAAAGTCTATTGGCAGAACTCAATATTGTTATGGACCATCCTGTTCATCTTAAACCCGTCAGTTCGGATGAACTACAAGACTATCTAACCTCTAACTACCGTATTGCCACTAGAGCCACCAAAAGTGCATTACACTACTCCGCAGATTTTCTCGATAAAATTTTAGTGAACGCTAAAGATATAGGTAGTAGTGACATTCATTTTGAGCCTTATGAAAAGGAGTGTAGGGTACGTTTTCGTCTAGACGGAAAATTAATGGAACAGTATACCATTGCTAAAAATGAATACCCGACCATTATCAATAAAATCAAAATAAAAGCCGAGCTGGATATCGCCGAAAAAAGACTGCCGCAAGATGGGCGCATCAGCGTAAAAACAATGGGGGACGATTTTGATATTAGGGTCTCAACCTTACCCACACTTTTCGGCGAAAAGATTGTACTTAGAATACTGAACAGAGATACCGAAAAAATAAGTTTGGATAAACTTGGTTTTAACAAAACAGAACTTGCCCGATACAAGGCAGGTATTAAAAAGCCGAATGGTATTGTATTGATTTCTGGGCCCACTGGCTCAGGAAAGACAACGACGCTTTATGCCACCTTGAAACTATTGAACAATGCGTCAAATAATATTTTAACGATTGAAGACCCCATAGAATATACTTTAGAAGGTGTAAATCAGGTACAGTTAAAAGAAAATATTGGTTTGGATTTTGCCTCATCGTTACGAACGTTTTTAAGGCAAGACCCCGATATTATTATGGTTGGTGAAATTAGGGATGTAAAAACAGCCAATATGGCCATTAGGGCAG
>CAYGUZ010000472.1:0-1660 GCA_964353215.1 uncultured Flavobacteriaceae bacterium | reverse complement strand
CCTATGGCCTCTGTACCGACTACTATAGCTGTCGGTTTGGTGAAATCGGTCTCTGTATAATTTTGTGAAGCGGTCAGGGCAGCACAGTTGATCGTAATTTTTTCTTTTTGCAAGACTGAAATGATTTCTTCAGAAGTGCCAGTGACTACCTGGGTTGTAAATAAGCACCCTACGCTCGAACGAATGATATTGGTATTGTATAAATCTGATTTTGGGTTTGCAATGAGTACGGCATCTAAATTTGCAGCGTCAGCGGTACGTAGTAGTGCTCCAATATTTCCGGGCTTTTCTGGGGCTTCGGCTACTAGAACAAGCGGATTTTTTGTTTTGAATTTTAGCGTATCTAAAGTGTGATTTTTAGACTTGGCTATGGCTATAATTCCTTCGGTTGTTTGGCGATAGGCCAATTTTTCATAAACAGCTCGTGAAATGACTATTTCTTCAGGAGCTTGTATTTTCAAATTGGAGTTGATATCGTCACAGTATAAAACCGTTTCAATACCATAGCCTCCTTTTTGGGCCAATTCAATTTCCCTTAGCCCTTCAATACTAAAAAGTCCGGTTTTTTTACGTTCCCTAGATTTTTCTTTGAGCTGTAAAACCTTTTTTACCAAAGGATTTTGAAGGCTTGTGATTATTTTTTGGCTATCCACTGGATAAAAATAGCTATTCCTGTAAACTTAATTCTTATTTTTCGACAGATGGACAAACAAATCACTATGAGAAAATTACTTTTAGTTGCCTTATTAGTTTCGTTTGTAGCTTGTAAGCAAACAACAAAAGAAGCTTCTGATGCAATGAAAGAAGAAGTTGAGACTATTGCTGAAAACGCCCAGAAAGAATATCCCGAAGCTTTACAAAAAGTCTTTGATGCCCATGGTGGCTTAGCTGCTTGGAAAAAACAGCGTTCACTTTCTTTTGTAGTGCCAAAACCTGATAGCCCAGAGATACATACAATTGATTTATGGAATAGAAACGAAAAAATCGAAACCCTAGACTATACGATTGGGTTTGACGGTAAGCCATGGGTTCTAGATAGGAATGACACCTATAAGGGTAATCCAGAATTCTACCATAACCTGATGTTCTATTTTTACGCTATGCCCTTTGTACTGGCCGATGAGGGTATTATTTATGGTGAAACCGATGACTTGGTTTTTGAAGGAGTTTCATACCCCGGAATTAAAATCAGTTACAATGCTGGTGTTGGAACTTCCCCAAAAGATGACTACTATATTCATTACAATGCTGATACATACGAGATGGAATGGTTGGGCTATACGGTTACCTACCGTAGTGGTGAAAAATCTGATAATGTAAAATGGATTCGTTATAACGATTGGAAGACAATAAACGATTTGGTTTTGCCTAACGCTATTTCTTGGTATACTGTTGAAGATGAAGAAATTAAAGGACTTAGAAATCAAGTGGTTTTTGAAAATGCAGACTTGTCAAATGAAGCAAAATCGTCTGATTTTTATGAAAAACCTGAAGTAGGGGAGTATTGGGTGAAACCTTTAGAAAAGTAAACATTCAAAGTATTGATTTGACCTTAACGGCTCCTGCTCGTATGTTCGTTATTGGTGTATGGAAGGTAAGAAAAGTTCTTTGCGATAACCAATTCAGCAATGAATTTTGGCCATTGTGCCTGTTGCACAAG
>CAYGUZ010000471.1:0-1663 GCA_964353215.1 uncultured Flavobacteriaceae bacterium | reverse complement strand
ATCCAAGGCATCATCACTTTTAGCTGCGCTATATCCTATAGCCTGCATGTTCAACCTTTTGGTAATGGCGCGTTCAATTCCGTCAAAAGCACCACCAGCTATAAAGAGAATGTTCTCGGTATTTACCTCAATAAACTTTTGGTCCGGATGTTTTCTTCCTCCTTTTGGCGGAACATTTACAACCGTACCTTCAAGTAATTTAAGTAAGCCTTGCTGAACTCCTTCCCCGGATACATCTCGGGTAATGGACGGGTTGTCGCTCTTACGCGCAATTTTATCAATTTCATCAATAAAAACAATACCACGTTCAGCCTTTTCTAGATTGTAGTCGGCAGCTTGTAACAATCGGGTTAGAATACTTTCTACATCTTCCCCTACATAACCAGCCTCGGTAAGTACGGTTGCATCAACTATGGCCAAAGGCACATTAAGCATTCGAGCTATGGTTTTAGCAATTAAGGTCTTACCCGTGCCGGTTTGCCCGACCATGATGATATTACTCTTCTGAATCTCAATATCATCGTCTTTACTTTTTGGCTGTAATAATCTTTTGTAGTGATTATAAACAGCGACCGACATTACCTTTTTGGTTCGTTCTTGGCCAATTACAAAAGTGTCTAGAAATTCTTTTATCTCCATTGGCTTTTTTAAGACCAATTCTGATGAAAGATCATTATTCTTTGATTGCTTTGACTCTTCTGAAACAATGCTATAGGCTTGCTCAATACATCTATCACAAATATGAGCATCCAAACCTGCGATCAAAAGATTGGTTTCTGGTTTTTTTCTTCCGCAAAATGAGCATTCTAGATTTTCCTTTGCCATAAAAAGCATTAAAGTTGATAGTACACTAACGCAAAAAGACCAAGAATGGTTTGATTTGCGATATGTAGTTGGTCGAAATTATTATTTATCTCTTACTAAGATTTCATCGATCATACCGTATTTCATAGCGTCATCCGCTTTCATCCAATAATCACGGTCACTATCCTCATAAACCTTGTCATAGGTTTGCCCTGAATGATTTGCAATGATCGCGTATAATTCTTCCTTTAGTTTAAGTATTTCCTTGGCGGTAATTTCAATGTCACTTGCTTGGCCTTGAGCGCCTCCCATGGGTTGATGAATCATCACCCTAGAGTGTGTTAGTCCGCTACGTTTTCCTTTCTGGCCTGCGCACAAGAGTACAGCTCCCATAGATGCGGCCATTCCGGTACAAATTGTGGCTACATCAGGTTTGATGAATTGCATTGTGTCATATATGCCTAAACCTGCATATACACTGCCGCCAGGCGAATTTATGTAAATAGAGATGTCTTTATTGGCATCGGTACTTTCTAAAAATAGTAATTGGGCCTGTACTATATTCGCAACTTGATCATTTATGCCAGTACCGAGAAAAATAATACGATCCATCATTAATCTAGAGAAAACATCAAAAACAGCGATATTCATTTGACGCTCTTCGATAATGTTAGGGGTCAAGTTTACGGGGTACATACTACTGACGATTTGGTCGTAGTACATGCTGTTTATACCTTGATGCTGGGTGGCGTATTTTTTAAATTCTTTTCCGTAATCCATAGAATTTTTTAAAGCTTATTTTAATAAAAAACGGTTCTAAAAACTCGAGTTTTCAGAACCGCAAAGATACATATTATTT
>CAYGUZ010000470.1:0-1672 GCA_964353215.1 uncultured Flavobacteriaceae bacterium | reverse complement strand
ATATTTTTATTTAAGACAATATTAATACTCCTTCTAAGGGCAATATTTTAATTTTACGATATAGAATTAGTTACAATTGTGAATTTAGAGATTTCAAATAGACTTCAAAAAGTAATTTCCCATTTTAAACTTACATCGGCCAAATTTGCAGACGCTATAGCTGTGCCCCGATCTAGTGTGTCACATATACTTAACAATAGAAATAAACCAAGTCTTGACTTTGTCCTAAAAGTCATTAAGGTGTATCCTGAGGTTGATTTGTATTGGTTGTTAGAAGGTAAAGGTGATTTTCCTTCCCCCGACCAAAGAATAAACCAGTCCATACATACTAAAATCGAGACCACATCAAACAAAAGTTCAAATACAACAAAAGAACTTGAAAAGCGAGCAAGTAATTCACAAAAAGAAATCAATAAGGTGATGATTTTTTACAAAGACGGCACTTTTGAATCGTACAATCCTAATAAATAGGTTTTATATGGATAAGTAATTTAGTACTTTTCAGCCATGAAAAAGCCCCTACTCCAGTTATTGATGCTATACCTTATGTTTTCTTGCCAAAAAGCTCCTGAGCGAAATTGCAAAGACTTTAAAAATGGTGCTTTCACCTTTACCAGCGTTGTTGAGGGAGATAGTCTTACCACCACTTTTGTTCGAAAAGAAGGCATCGAAATCGATTATTTTAGAAATCAAGTCGATACCTCAAGTGTTAGATGGATCAACGATTGTGAATATATCTTAAAGCAATTGAACCCGAAAAATAAGCAAGAAGAAAAGTCTATTCATATAAAAATCTTGACAACTACAGATAGTTCTTATACATTTGAATTTAATACTGTGGGAGATTCTAAAAGATTAAGAGGGACTGCCATTAAAAACGACTAACCATGTTTGAAATTTTTACTAGTCCAGATGCATGGATTGCACTGCTCACACTAACTTTTCTTGAAATCGTCTTAGGCATAGATAATATTATTTTTATTTCAATTGCAGCGGGCAAACTAGAGAAAAAAGACAGAAAGAAGGCCACCAATATTGGGCTTGTTCTCGCCATGGCCATGCGTATAGTGCTCCTTTTTGGCATTACGTGGCTTACATCGCTAAAAAAGCCATTTTTGGTACTTAGCGAGTCTTGGATTCATGGCGGAATAAGTTGGCAGGCCCTAATTCTCTTTCTAGGCGGTCTTTTTCTGCTTTATAAGAGTACTAAGGAGATACGCGAGAAAATTGAGGACAAAGGTCATGACGAAAGAGAAGTGAAAAAAGGGCAATCTAATTCTTTGACAAAGGCCGTCATACAAATAACCGTAATTAATATTGTCTTTTCATTTGACTCTATTCTCACGGCCATCGGAATGACAAATGGCATTTCCCCCAATCCAAATGACGCATTAATTTTGATGATTATAGCGGTTGTTGTCTCTGTTTTGATAATGATGTTGTTCGCAAACCCAGTGGGCGAGTTCGTAACGAAACACCCATCTATACAAGTTTTAGGATTGTCTTTTCTAATATTGATCGGCTTTATGCTTATTGCAGAAGCGGCCCACTTATCACATTTGGTAGTTTTTGATCAAGAAGTCGGTACGATTCCGAAAGGTTACCTGTACTTCTCCATCGCATTCTCATTAATGGTAGAGTTCTTTGATATGCGGATGAAGAAAAATAAGAA
>CAYGUZ010000469.1:0-1688 GCA_964353215.1 uncultured Flavobacteriaceae bacterium | reverse complement strand
ATCTCACTGAGCGGGCTATCAGGAATAATGGCAGGTCTATACGCCATAACCGGGGCAGCAATAACTTATTTTTTTTACTTCCAGAACCGGGGAGCTACGTTACCTTGCACAGTTGGAACTTTAAACTAATCATTGCAATTCTTATAGCTGTGGCCGGTCTTAGCATGATAACCGCTTATTTACTAAGCTCAAGAAAAGCCAAAAAGAACAATGAAAAATTATGGGATGCAACAACCAGAAGGCTTTTAGCAAGCTTTCTAGTGCCACTGGTGACCGGAGGCATATACATACTTATAAAATTGGGTAGTCAGCACTATGGCTTAACAGGATCCCTAATGCTCATTTTCTATGGTCTCGCCTTGGTAAGCGCCTCAAAATACACTATTGGAACTATAAAGTATCTTGGTTATACTGAGATTGTTCTAGGACTTATCTGCGCGGCAATGCCAGGTTATGGATTCTGGTTTTGGCTTGTTGGTTTTGGCTTTTTACATATCATTTACGGAAGCTTAATCTACTTCAAAGAAGATAAAGCATAATAATGGGGCTTATAGACAACATTAATAAATTATTTGACCATCGCATTCGCCTAGGCATCATGTCGGTGCTTGTTGTTAACGAATATGTTGATTTTACCACTTTAAAAGAATTATTGGGTGCTACCGATGGCAATTTGGCCAGCCATGCCAAAACATTAGAAAAGGCAAATTATATTACAGTTGAAAAATCATTCATAGGCCGAAAACCAAATACCAAATATAGTGTTACCAAAAGCGGTCGAATTGCGTTTAAAGAACATATTGCTGCTTTGGAAAACCTTATAAACAAGAAAAACTAAATTTTTTATGAATTAACTTTGAAATACAAAGTACTTTAAATATAAATTATGGAAACAAAGAGAAATCGAATAGGAAACTGGTTCAAAACATCTATCTCAGCAAGAATGCTCATTGTAGGGTTCATTTTAGTAATACTTCTAATTCCTTTAAGTTTTGTAAAAGACCTTATACGCGAACGAGGTTATAGACAGACCGAGGTTATTCAAGAAATCAACCAAAAATGGGGCAATCAGGTTACTCTTTACGGACCGATTATTAAAATTCCTTATAAAACTTACAAAGAGGAAAAAGTCTTCGATCCGAATTCAAAGACCTATATAAAAACCTATGAAGATGTATTTCATGATGCTTATTTTTTTCCTGAAAATCTCGATATAAATGCTCAAATAGAAACGGAATCTCTCGAACGAGGTATTTATGAATCCGTGGTTTATACTTCTGACATCCATCTCAGAGGTAATTTTGAGGGGTTCGACTTTTCAGCGGAAGAAATTCCTGAGCAGGATATTTTCTGGAACAAAGCGACGGTTCTGATGAAGACCTCAAATTTAAAAGGTATTCGCAATGAAATATCCATTCAATTAGACACTAACCAAGTAAACCTAAAACCTTTATTTGATGATCAAGCCATAAGCACCTTATCCAGTAACTTTTTAAAAAGCATTGAAAATGATACTGAATTAGCTTTTTCTATGGATATTAAGATAAATGGAAGTGAGCGCTTACAATTTATTCCCGTTGGCAGAGAGACGCTGGTAAACATGAAATCTGATTGGCATTCCCCTAGTTTCAACGGTAATTTTTTACCTGATGATAAAACTAAAAAAATAAGTAAAAATGGTTTTGAAG
>CAYGUZ010000468.1:0-1701 GCA_964353215.1 uncultured Flavobacteriaceae bacterium | reverse complement strand
GGACGGAACTTTACAATTCCATAGAGCAATGTATTTTTCTTAACCTCCAAGCCTTGAAGAGTAGTGTTTTGAGTTACCCGCATTTGTAATCGGTCATTAACCTTAATAGTCTGCTCACCGTCTATCTCGACCTCTAAAGATTCGCCAGTAACATTCCCTAAAACCTGAGGGCTGACCGCAAAAAACAACTGATGCTCTAGACCCATTTCTTTCAAAAGGGAAACGGTATCCTTGGTTTCGACCACTTCGATTTTTTTCCTTCGTTTTTTTTGTAGCGGTTTTAGGATTCCTACTGTTTTAGAATCATTGGAATAATCTATACGGCCTATTTGATATATACTATCCACGATACGCTGTTTCTTTTTGTCTAAAAAATCCTCATCATATATACCCGATTCGTTCAAAAAACGTTCGTCATAAATACTTGGGGCAACCCTATCCTTTTCTTCTTTAATGGCATCTACCGCTACCTTTTTGGAAGAGTACATATCCTCTTCTTCATGAAGCTCCGGAACCAAAGTCTGTTGTAGGGTATCGGTATTTTCATCATCCCCACCCAAAACAAAAACTGAATAGCCTACAATGAACAGGACTACAATCCCTATTACGGCTATGAATACTATCTTCTTTTTGTCAATTTTCATATCTCAATTTTTTAAGTTAATCCTATTCTTTGTCCTTCATTTTTTTCAAAGAATTCTCGAAATAGTCCGTAATAAGGAGTCCATGGGTGTTCATTGGGTAGTTTCGGTCAACAGTTATCAGAGCACCTGTTGAAACCAGTTCGTAACGATCGATTACCGACCCCCTGTTAACTTCGAAGACAGTTACCGTTTTAAAACGATAGGGTTCGACTTTCACATCTACTTGTGATTCTACGCTCAATACCTTTTGGACCAGAGAGTATTGCAATATGCGGTTATAAACCCCATCTGCCTTTTTCTGGCGGTATACATTATCAACGGTACTGTTACCAAGCCACAGGGCTTTCTCTAAATTACTTTCATAGTTACTATCATCAATACCATAGAAGTATTCATGGAACAGTGTTAAATGTGACAATGCCTCTACTTGAAGATTTTCTTTTTGTGAAACTAACTTCAGCGGAATGACTGAACCATCCGTGTTAACTGCAAAAGCGCTTTTCATTGCTTTATTGTACATATTGAATACCATTACACCCGAGAAAGCACTTGACAGCAGTGCGGTAACCGTTACCGTAATAGTGATATATCGGTTTAGTTTTAGTACATCGTAAATATTCTTATAGGGTAGTTTCATCTTATTCTTTTTAAAAATTATATCCTTGACATTTGTTGTAGATTACCCACTGAATAATCGTAGGGTAAAGGTGGTCGCCCTTTTATAGAGCTTGAATTTTAGAAATACGATAAACCCGATGGTGGCTGCTTCTACCAGAATCTTAATGGTATTATTGTCAGTTGGTGCTCCCCAAAGGTTGGTCCAGAAGTTGGCGTTGATTTCAGAATACAATTGGTTCACGAAAATATTGACCAAAAAGAAAGCTGGTACTAACATATAGACAGCAGCATATAATTTGAAAAAGGTATAAGCCATATTTCTGAATTTTTCGAAAACAGCCAAACTGATGACCAAAGGAAAAAATGCCTGCATAATGCCCAAAAGGAAATATCGTTCCGCCAAGAACAACGGGTAGATAAAAAGATCAATCATCCATAG
>CAYGUZ010000467.1:0-1704 GCA_964353215.1 uncultured Flavobacteriaceae bacterium | reverse complement strand
CCTTACTACTCATTACCTGTTTATCAAAAATCGCTAGCACTTCATGATTTAAGTTCGGCGGTAGCTTCATATTTCTCAAAGGAAAAAAATATTTTGAAGCTTAAAAAAACCGCTAGTTTGAGGGAGCAAATTGCAAGTTCTTTATTTATAGATTCTAATCTAATCGCTAAACAGATAGAACAGGCTGTAACCACTAACTCATATGAAGCAAGACTACAAAGTGCCTCTTTTATTAATACGATTACAAGAAATTTAAGCTCATACTGCAATGGCCTTGATTATGATGGGGTTAAGGAAAAAGAGTATGTGAACTTATTGCGCAGGGAGTTAAAATCTTTCCGGGTTTCCTTTAAACAATGGCGTAAATCTTTGAAATAAAAGCCTTTAAAACTTTTAAAAATAGGCTCGAAAGAAAATTTCAAAAAAGACACTTCGACAAGCTCAGTGTAAGCGATTCGCACTCTTTTTAATGCGCTACGCTTTTAAAAATAGGCTCTCTGCTTACATATTCCTGCGGTACTGCCCCCCTACTTGAAAAAGTGAATTGGTAATCTGACCCAAAGAACAGTATTTACTAACCTCCATGAACTTTTCAAAAATATTTTCATTTTTGATAGCGGATTCTTGCAACTCTTTTAAAAGCCTTGTAGACTTTTCTTTATTTCTAGTTTGTAAATTCTCAAGTGTTCGTATCTGATTTTGCTTTTCCTCTTCCGTCGCCCTAATAACTTCTGCAGGCAATATGGTCGGTGAACCTTTAGAAGATAAAAAAGTGTTCACCCCTATTATTGGATAGGCACCAGAATGTTTTAAGGTTTCATAATGAAGACTTTCCTCCTGAATTTTAGAACGTTGGTACATAGTTTCCATAGCACCAAGAACCCCACCTCTTTCTGTAATTCTATCAAACTCTAAAAGCACTGCCTCTTCAACCAAATCGGTTAATTCTTCAATAATAAAGGAGCCTTGGAGCGGGTTTTCGTTCTTCGCTAGACCCAATTCCTTATTAATAATTAACTGAATCGCCATTGCCCTTCTTACCGATTCCTCCGTAGGTGTCGTGATTGCCTCGTCATAGGCATTTGTATGTAGCGAATTACAATTATCATAGATTGCATATAACGCCTGCAGCGTAGTTCTTATGTCATTGAAATCAATCTCTTGGGCGTGTAAGCTTCTACCCGAAGTTTGAATATGGTACTTCAACATCTGCGCACGTGGTCCGGCACCGTATTTTTCTTTCATAGCTTTCGCCCAGATACGCCTGGCAACACGACCAATAACTGCATATTCAGGATCAATACCATTAGAAAAGAAAAAAGAAAGGTTAGGACCAAATTTGTCAATGTCCATTCCCCTACTTAAATAATACTCTACATATGTAAAACCGTTAGATAGGGTAAATGCCAGCTGCGATATTGGATTTGCGCCCGCTTCGGCAATGTGATAACCCGATATAGATACCGAGTAAAAATTTCTTACATTTTTTTGAATAAAATATTCTTGAACATCACCCATTAATCTCAAGGCAAACTCTGTCGAAAAAATACAGGTGTTCTGCGCTTGATCTTCTTTTAAGATATCAGCCTGTACCGTACCTCTGACTTGACTTAATGTTCTTTCCTTTATTTTTTGGTATAGCTCTTCAGGTAATACCTCATTACCAGAAACCCCTAAAAGCATAAGGCCCAAACCATTATTCCC
>CAYGUZ010000466.1:0-1722 GCA_964353215.1 uncultured Flavobacteriaceae bacterium | reverse complement strand
GCTCTATTGATTTTACCCGATACCCTAAACCACCATTTCAAATAAGGTTGTCTCATTTCTCGAATGAGCATTAACTGATTTTCTTCAGTTATTGCCTTGAACTTGGCCATTCGATCACTTATCTCAAGTGAGTTAAAAAGACTTTTTGCGACTACTTGAAATGCCACATCGCCCATTATCCCAAAAATGTCTTGCTCATTATCAATTAAAATATGATCGAGTTCTTTTTCAATTGCCTCGAACATTATCTGTATTAGCGACCTTAAATTCTTTAAATGAAACTTTGGTTGAATCATTCGGCGATGCGTTCGCCAATGTTCTCCCTCAGAAGTCAAAAGGCCATGACCGATATATTTGGCTAAATCGCGGGTCTGTAGCCTAGATTTTGAAAAAGACTTGTGCTTCTTTTGCAATACCTCTTTAATAAACTGAGGGCTTCTTGAAAAAACCAATTTTCCATCACCAAGTGTTGTAATCTCAAAGGTGTTTCCAAGCTTTTGAAAGTTTGCTTGATGGAACGGAAGTGGGTTTTTTAA
This sequence comes from uncultured Flavobacteriaceae bacterium, assembly GCA_964353215.1. Lineage (GTDB taxonomy): Bacteria > Bacteroidota > Bacteroidia > Flavobacteriales > Flavobacteriaceae > Croceitalea. Next base: position 1,186 of record CAYGUZ010000466.1, on the reverse strand, counting down.
AATTTGCCGACTGTTCCAGAGAACTTTTATTACCGATACTTGGGGCAGTTTTTTCATTTAAAACAAACCTCCTTGTAGGTTGCCTTTTATTCTGCCTAAATGTTTATATGCAAGCTCTGTTACTTCACGACCCCTGGGAGTTCGCATAATAAAACCCTGTTGAATTAAAAAGGGTTCGTAAACTTCTTCTATAGTCTCTGCACTTTCAGAAACGGCCGTTGCCAAGGTAGTAATTCCGACCGGGCCGCCTTTAAACTTATCTATAATCGTGGTAAGAATCTTGTTATCCATTTCATCCAACCCATGAGCATCTACATTCAAGGCTTTTAGACTAAACTTTGAAATCGCCATATCAATATTCCCGTTTCCTTTTATCTGTGCAAAATCACGCACCCTTCTCAAGAGCGCGTTACATATTCTAGGGGTACCACGGCTTCTTCCGGCAATTTCTATAGCTGCATCATTCGTAATGGGCACTTTTAAAATTTCGGCACTTCGTTCCACTATAGTAGATAAAAGTTCCGTATCGTAATATTGAAGTCTGCTCTGTATTCCAAAACGAGCTCGCATTGGGGCAGTCAACAACCCAGATCTTGTGGTTGCCCCTATCAACGTAAATGGACTAAGATTTATCTGTACGGTTCTGGCATTTGGGCCAGTCTCGATCATGATATCAATTTTATAGTCTTCCATAGCGGAGTATAAATACTCTTCTACAATCGGACTTAACCGATGAATTTCGTCTATAAACAATACATCACGTTCATCGAGATTTGTAAGTAGACCGGCTAAATCTCCCGGCTTATCCAAAACCGGCCCCGAAGTAATTTTTATTCCCACACCTAATTCGTTCGCAAGAATATGGGCAAGTGTGGTCTTTCCTAGTCCTGGTGGGCCATGGAATAAAGTATGGTCCAATGCCTCTCCTCTTTGATTAGCGGCCTGTACAAAAATTTTCAAATTTTCAAGTACTTGTTCTTGGCCCGTAAAATCATCAAAGGTTATGGGCCGTAAAGCTCTTTCTATATCGAGCTCTTCTTGCGAAAAGTTATCAGGTGTCGGGTCAAGATTCTCGTTCATACCTAACAAATATAAAGCAATTAGACTATAAGATTTTCAAATACAAAATCAATATTCAATAAGCGTAATTATCGTATTTTCATGGTATGGATTTAAACAAGTATAG
>CAYGUZ010000465.1:0-1732 GCA_964353215.1 uncultured Flavobacteriaceae bacterium | reverse complement strand
GACCTAATCGCTGCAATACCTGAATGGCAGCGTTCTCAACTCTTTAGTAATGCCAAAAATACCGTTACGAACATTCTAAATACCATAAAAGGAAAAAAACTTGAGCTTAATAAACGTTATGAGGTATATAACCGTCATATCTTATCACTACACAAAAAATTTGCCCTGGCCTTTTCGTGCATTATTCTCTTTTTTGTAGGTGCCCCGCTTGGCGCTATTATTCGTAAAGGTGGATTAGGCCTACCTATGGTTATCGCTATAATTTTATTTTTAACGTACTACTTTATTGGTGTTTTTGCCGATAACTATGCAAAAAAAGGAGAAATGCACCCTGCCCTCGGGGCATGGCTTTCGACGCTTATCATGCTACCTTTAAGTATCTTTTTAACCAAGAGAGCCACTGCGGATAGAGGTTTAATGAGCATTGGCGGTATTTTAGATATATTTAAAGGGCTATTCAAAAGAAAACAAGAAAAAGAAAGATGACCGAGACCATAAATCATACAATTCAATTAAACACTATTGAAGAGGCTATTGCCGATATTCGTCAGGGTAAAGTTATTATTGTAGTAGATGATGAAAACCGAGAGAATGAGGGGGATTTTTTAGCCGCCGCCGAATTAATTACGCCAGAGACCATAAATTTTATGGCGACACATGGTAGAGGTTTAATTTGTGCCCCATTGACCGAAGGGCGCTGTAAAGACCTAGGGCTTCGTAAAATGGTAACACATAATACCGACCCTTTGGAAACTGCATTTACCGTTTCTGTAGATTTACGAGGAAATGGGGTAACCACGGGTATTTCTGCTTCAGACCGTGCAAAAACTGTCATTGCTTTAACCGAAGTCGATACGAAACCTCACGAATTAGCAAGACCGGGCCATATTTTTCCCTTAATTGCAAAAGAGGGCGGTGTATTGCGTCGCACAGGGCACACAGAAGCGGCAATAGATTTTGCAAGATTGGCGGGTTTAAAGCCCGCTGGGGTCATTGTTGAAATAATGAATGAGGATGGCAGTATGGCAAGATTGCCCCAGCTTATGGAAGTTGGCAAAAAGTTTGACCTAAAGATAGTTTCTATTGAAGATCTGGTGGCCTATAGAATGGAGTATGATAGCCTAATTGAACGAAAAGAGGCTTTTGACATTACTACTAGGTTTGGGCAGTTTCGCTTACGAGCATACAAACAAACGACAAATGATCAAATACACGTGGCACTTGTGCGAGGTACTTGGAAAAGTGGTGAGCCTATATTAACAAGAATTAACTCTACCCTGGTAAATAATGATATTCTGGGGACTTTGACAAAAAACCCGGATAAAACATTAAAAATGATGTTTGATAGGTTAAATGCTGAAGAAAAAAGCGCTTTAGTATTCATAAATCAAGGAAACCAATCAAACAATTTATTAAGTAGATTAACAGAATTTAAAGCTCTACAAGAAGGTGGAATCACTAAAGCTCCAAAAATTGAAATGGACACTAAGGATTTTGGCATTGGAGCACAAATTCTTCATGATTTAAACATTTCTAAAATAAGGCTACTGACTAATTCTGAGCAAACCAAACGTGTCGGTATTGTTGGCTATGGCTTAGAGATAGTGGAATATGTGAAATATTAAAGTAATTCGCCCAATATAGCGACCATTTTCTGTGCTCTTTTTTCTACTTCTTCTTTCGTCCAACTTAATTTTATTAGACAAGAAATAGTCCTTCCGACCCATTGGTC
>CAYGUZ010000464.1:0-1738 GCA_964353215.1 uncultured Flavobacteriaceae bacterium | reverse complement strand
ATAATAATTAATATAGAGGTACTCAAAATTTATTCTTGATTTTCACGCTTTCGTGCTTCGAACTTTTTACGGTAATTTCTTCTAAAAAAGAACATCGCTAAAGAAATCACAGCAAAAAAGACAAATAAATATGCAGAGTTTCTGTCCGTATTCCAATCCGTAAAAATTCGATATATCGAGAAAAAAGCTACTACGATATAAAGGTATTCGGTATATCTTAAAATCTTGACCATATTAATCTTCTTCTGAAATGGTCATAAGACCATATGTTTTGTGCGCGTTAAAAAAAGTAAAATCCCTATTAAAATCCATGCCCTCGCCATCCATAATAGTTCCATCTTCCGGATTGGTATATTTAAAGGTCTCTTCGGTAAAAATCCAATTATCAGACCTATCCCAATACAACTGGGGCGTTTCGAGCTTTTTGCCGTCATGGCTCTCGATGACCACATTACCTTGTAAATCTATCAAATTTGTGCTAGAATAAACAATTCCGTAATCAGCAGTAATAACACTTTTTTTATTGTCTTCATCATAAAAATCTACTTGCAGACCGTCTGGAAAAATACGGTGCTTAAAACTAAGATTATCGTAATTTTTGGTTAAAGGGCTTTTTAGAACCGCAATTATTCTAGTTTCAGATGAATCTTGATTACTTAATTCTTTAACGGCCTCAGTGTAGGTTAAAGTAAAGTTTTTAGCCACCCCTTCAGGAAAAATATTGGTTGCCGCCTCTTCACCTACCCGTCTGTAATTATCTTGACATGCCGTAAAAAGGATTGCCACGGTTAAAACCGTGGCAATTAATCCTATTCTATTTTCTAATTTGTATAGCACTCCTTATAAGTTAGGCACTTTTATACTACCACCAACCCAGCAGCTGAAAGTTACTGTTTTGCCTCCCATACCCGAGTTGAATATCATTGTCTTGTCTGGAGCCTTGGCATTGTATGAAGCTGCAGCCTGTTTTGCTCTTCCACTGATCGAAGGGTCTACTCTTGCGGCTTTGTTTGCCATGTCGGCAGCTTTCCAATAAATTGCTCTTTTTTCAAAAGCCGTTGTTCCGCATTCGTTAGCACTAGATGCATACAAACCTGCAATCAACAAATAAGCTTTACCATTAGAGGGGTTTTCATTAATTGCTTTTTGGGCATAGTTTCTAGCACTACTCTTACTACCTCTTCTCTTCATCATCGTAGCGACCTTATACAAGATGTCAGATTTTCTATTGCTGTCAGATTCCAATTCTACAGCTTTATTAAAATCAGCAACTGCCCCATTAGAATCTCCAGATTTAGATTTTAAAACTCCCGAGTAAAAATAGGCATCCGCCGAAGGATCCATAGCCAATTGTTGCTCAAACAATTTCTGGAACATTGGATCATCAGTACACTCCTTAGCGTACATTCTGCCCACAGCTCTTTTTACCCATTTGATATCACTTTTTTTAGCATCGAAACTCTTTTGATATAAAGGAATTAAGTTATCACAATCTGCCAAAGCGCCTAATTTACTATCAATACTACCAGAAACTTTACCTAACAACTCCGAATTACGAGAATAAATTCCTAAGTTCTTCTTTTCCTTGGCAGTCAACGCCGTACCAGCTTCTTCTTTTTGAAGGTACTTGTTAATTTTGCTTGTATACCCTTTGTTAATCACCTCCATTTGGCCATTAACCTCATCATACACATCAAAAACCTCTTGTAAATCTTTGCTTCCGGCATTGTGCAAATTC
>CAYGUZ010000463.1:0-1741 GCA_964353215.1 uncultured Flavobacteriaceae bacterium | reverse complement strand
CGCTAAAGGAATGGATAGGTGTTCCTGTTGAGATAGGATGGCTTCCTTTCCAGTTAGACCCTACGATACCTGCCGAAGGTCTGGACTGAGTTACCTATCTCACCAATAAATTCGGGGATTTGGAACGGGTACAAGGTATGACGGACCGCCTAACCGAGGTTGGTGCCGAAGAAGGCATTACCTTTAATTTTGGGGATAAATGGCTTGCGGTAAATACCTTGCCTTTGCATCAATTATTACATGTAGCGGGAGAAGAGGGATTTAAAGATGCCCTAAAAGAGCGATTTTTAAAAGCTTATTTTGATGAAAACCTTCACCTTAACCAAGCTGAGATTTTAATAGAAATCATGAGCGAATTTGGTTGGGAAGCTGAAAAAACTAAAAGTATCCTTTCCGATGATTCCATTGCTTACGCTGTAAAACAGGAAATTGCACATTACCAGCAGCGTGGTGTAACTGGAGTACCTTTCTTTATCATTAACGATAAATACGATATAAGCGGTGCCCAACCCAAAAGTGTGTTCCTAGATGCTTTTGCCCAAGTTGCTCCGCATGAAATTTTAAATGAGGGAGATAGTTGTGATCCTTTGAGCAAAGACTGTTGAAATGAATAGGTCCTTTTAGTAGCTTTTATTTAGTATTTTCTCCACGCAGAAATAATAATGCGGGTACGTTTTGTTTCATTATTTCCTATGGTGAAAGCTAATTACGGACAACAAATTCATTTTTCTACAGTTCTGTTATAATGAATGTTTTAAAAAGATAGCGTCATACTAATATTGATGACCATTAAAATTGTCCGCTCCGCCTTATTAATTTAGGTTTTAACGGTGCAATTTTACTCTATCGAATTTAACTTTGAAAAATCTAGGTAAATGAAACGTTTTATAAAACTAGTATTGTTTTCACTATTATTGTTAGGATTCACGGCAAATATAAATGCCCAAGAAAAATCTAAAGAAAAGAAGGAGAAAGCGAACGTTACGAAAAAGGAGAAGAACGAAAATGGCAATAATGGTAACGCCTATGGTAAAACCAAAGATGGAAATAACCTTGAAAGAGAACGTTCTTCAGAGGGTCAATTAAAATCTGATAGGAGATTAAAAAATGAAGAGGAGGCTATACTACGTGAACGAAAAGCAATTTCCGAAGCCAGAAAAAAGCTTGAAAAAATGAAGAAGAACGGAGACGACCCAAAAGTGATTTCCGATAAGGAGAATAGCCTATTGGCTTTAGAGAAAAAGCTCGATATTGAAGAAAAATCTATTAGAAAAACTCAAAAATTACAGAAAACCCAAAATTAACCACAACAGAAGCCCCCATATCAAAGTATAGCGCAATATGTACAATGGATTTTGAGCATTAAATAGTAATGATTTAGTGGTTTTTAAGTGCTAAAATCCGCCCATTGCCTTGTTCTGAGCCATTTAAAAGATAAACTGTAACATTTCTGCTGATTTAACTACCCATACATAAAGACAATGACTATGGGGTATGCTGGACAACCGATGAAAGTGATTAAAGCCAATAGGGCTTTATTAGATAAGCGCCGTAGTTTTAAAGAAATAAGGGAGTCGTAGGCAGATTATACGGGAGACACCCAACTTCACTTTAAGGAGTTGACCCCTTCTCAACAAATGGTAATTAGAGATAAGATTATTGCAGCGGCCAAAAAAGAAAGGCTCCATGAATAAGGCCGTTATGCTTTGGCTTTGGCGGGCGCTATAGGAATCCTTTGGTT
>CAYGUZ010000462.1:0-1746 GCA_964353215.1 uncultured Flavobacteriaceae bacterium | reverse complement strand
CGTTAAATCTATTACATTTTTAAATTCGTCATTTAACTGTTCTGGGGTGCAGAAAATATGGGCATCATCTTGGGTAAAACCTCTTACTCTTGTTAAACCATGTAATAATCCACTTTGCTCATAGCGATAGACGGTTCCGAACTCTGCAAAACGTTTGGGTAAGTCTTTATAACTAAATGGGCTAGAATTATAAATTTCGCAGTGATGTGGGCAGTTCATAGGCTTCAATAAAAACTCTTCGCCTTCTTTAGGGGTATTTATGGGCTGAAAACTATCTTCACCATATTTGGCATAGTGACCAGACGTTACATAAAGCTCTTTTTGGCCAATATGTGGAGTTACCACCATTTCATAACCTGCTTTTTTTTGTGCTTTTTTCAAAAAGTCCTCAAGACGTTCTCTTAGTGCGGCCCCTTTCGGAAGCCATAATGGCAATCCTTGACCTACCTTTTGCGAAAATGTAAATAACTCTAATTCTTTGCCTAGTTTTCTATGGTCTCTTTTCTTGGCTTCTTCAAGAAGTTCTAAGTACGCTGTAAGTTCTTTTTGTTTTGGAAACGAAATACCATAAACTCGTGTAAGTTGTTTATTTTTTTCATCACCACGCCAGTAAGCACCAGCAACACTTAATATTTTGATCGCTTTTATGATGCCGGTATTTGGAATGTGGCCTCCGCGACATAAATCTGTAAAGGTACTATGGTCACAGAATGTAATTTCGCCATCGGTTAGATTTTCTATAAGCTCTACTTTATAGGCGTTATGTTGACCCTTATAATAGGCCAAGGCCTCACCTTTAGAAACTTCCCGCATTTTAAAATCATGTTTTTCGCGGGCAATTTCAAGTGCTTTCTTTTCTATTGCGGGGAAATCTTTTTCAGAAATGACCTGATCTCCTAAATCAACATCATAATAGAATCCGTTTTCTATGGCAGGGCCTATAGTGAGCTTAATACCGGGATACAATTCTTCTAAAGCTTGCGCAACCACATGTGAAGTAGAATGCCAAAAAGCTTTTTTTCCTTCATCGTTATTCCATGTATATAAGGTTAGACTACCATCTTTAGTCAATGGGGTTGTTGCCTCGACCGTAGTATCATCAAATTTTGCAGAAATAACGTTTCGCGCTAGTCCTTCACTAATACTTTTGGCAACATCAAAAGGGGAACTGCCTTCCGCTACTTCTTTTATTGCTCCATCGGGTAGTGTAATTTTTATCATCGTTAACCTTAAAATTAGAATAGCAGCAAAGATAATATCTTGTGCGGATGCCACAATGTTAAGAGGGGTTTCATTTTTGTATTTATTTCGATAAAGAATATCATTATTAGGTTATTTGGTAGGATGAAAAAAAGGTGTTACCTTAAAAGTCCGAAAATTTTAAATTTTTTCAAGTGTAAAATAATGATTATCAGTAAATTAAAACTTTTTTGTATTTTTATTCAAAAAGACTTTGCTGAGTTAAAAAAAGGTTTTTATATTTGCACCCGCTTTGCTAGATAAGCAGGGTTTTTTTGAGGGGACGGGAGCCTTTTAGGGGTTCTTTTTTTTCGAAAAAGGTTAAGGAGTAAAGAAGTTCATATACATATTGGAATAGACAGCGTAAAAGAGAATTATTGAAGAACCATTTTGACGTCAAGAGGACTTAATAGAGGGTCGATTGGATATCTTGAGATATTTAACGATCAACAATGAAGAGTTTGATCCTGGCTCAGGATGAACGCTAGCGGCAGGCCTAACACATGC
>CAYGUZ010000461.1:0-1746 GCA_964353215.1 uncultured Flavobacteriaceae bacterium | reverse complement strand
CTACTGTGCAAGACTGTGGCAGGTTTGGATATCGTGATAAGGGAGTACCGGTTTCGGGAGCTATGGATACGATTTCGGCCTCTAGGCTTAACGCTTTATTAGAGAATAAAGCTTGTGCCTCGGTTCTTGAAATTACCATGACAGGCCCAACACTTTTGTTTGAAAACGACACCTATATTGCATTGGCAGGGGCCTTGCTTTCTCCAACACTGAATAATGAACCAATCGACACTTATAAAGTATATAAGGTTGTTAAAGGTGATATTTTGTCCTATGGAAAATTAGAGAAAGGCTTCAGAAGTTATTTAGCTGTAAAAAACGGGTTTAAAGTGCCTTTTATGCTAGGTAGTATGTCGCAATATTATCCATTAACGGATACCAAATGTATTTCTGAATTTCAAGAAATAAATTTTGAAGAATGTACTTCTTTTGAACCAAAAATTTCTGAATTGAAAATGGATACCTATTTAGATTTTAACTATTTAGAAGTTTTTAAGGCTCCAGAGTATGATTTATTAAACGATGGTCAATTAACCGCTATATTTTCAAAAGAATTTTCAATTTCAAAAGAGAACAATCGAATGGCCTATCAATTAAATGAGACAATCGAAGGTCATTCTACAACAATCTTGACTTCTGCTACACAACCTGGTACGATTCAATTGACTCCGGCAGGTAAGCTTATTATTTTAATGAAAGATGGTCAAACAACTGGCGGATATCCAAGAATACTGCAATTAAGTGAAGATGCGATCTGCGTTTTAGCCCAGAAAAAATCAATGGACAAGCTTACTTTTAAAATGGTTTAGACTTTAAAATAGACCTCTTCAAAAGGTATGCGAAAGCGTTCGCCATAAATTCCTTTTTCATCTCGTACGCCGCACCCGATGACCATATTAATTTCTGCGCCTAATGGCAATTCTAATAGTTTTTTAACTCGCAAGGTGTCGCTGCCCTCCATAGGGCAAGTATCATAGCCAATTGAAGCCATGCTCATCATAAAATTTTGGGCTGCTAATCCAGCACTTTTGTGGGCCACAATCCGTATATCTGAGTTTCTTACTTGTCGGTATGTGGGCTTAAAGAGTCCTGCCACTTGAAAGATAGTATATTTTACCCATCCTAGCATCCCCAAAAAGTCGGTATATACCGTTGGAATTAGTTTCGTGTAATAGGCCAAGGCGAATTTTTCCCGTTTGGTATATTCCATCTTTGGCTTGTCGTTTAATGTGCTCTTTATAAAGGCTGCATTTGCTTTTGCCCTTTTTCGCCATAAATCTTTTCTGGTAACGACCACAACCATCTGTTTAGCATACTTTGCGGCGTTTTGCCCCAAACAGGCAGGCACCATTTTTTTAAGTATTGCCTTGTCAACTATATGGTAAAACTCCCATAATTGGAGATTGCTACTGGTCGGCGCTAGAGTTGCATTATGTATACAAGTCCTTACTTTTTCAGCATCCAATTCGATATTTTCTTTAAAAATTCGGATCGAACGTCTGTAATTGATGGCTTCAGAAACTGTTTTTTCCATAGAGGGTAAAGATATTAATAACAAGTGGTTGTGTTTTAGTAATTTTTACGTGCTCTTGAAATATGACAACAAAAAACACAATTTTAAATATTGACATTATCATCCCAGAGATGGGGTGATACGGACTTTGTTATATGTAAAAAGCCTGTATCTAACCGATACAGGCTTTTTTATGTATTTAATAAAATAAATGAATGTGGTATTTTAAATGG
>CAYGUZ010000460.1:0-1761 GCA_964353215.1 uncultured Flavobacteriaceae bacterium | reverse complement strand
ATATTTATACTATCAATAAGGCTTATTTTATCAAGAACAAGTGAGTTTTTTACCGCCAATTGTTTGGCTTTACCTTTGGGTAATTTTAGCACCATGCCCGCTTTTAAACCATTTTCTAACTCTGGGTTTAGGGCAAAAAGCGAATCACGTGAAATTTTAAGGTTTTGTGTTAACCTAAAAATATTCTGCTTTGGCTTTACTTCGTAAAAAACATAGTTATCCGTGTTTACGATCTCGGTAGCAGGCTTCTTTTTTGGTAAACGCAGTACCATACCTTCTTTTAAACCGCCTAGCTCATTAATCTCTGGGTTCAATTTGATAACCGAATCAGTTGAAATTCCATAGTTTTGACTAATTCTAAAAATACCAATGGATTTAGGTACGGTGTACGATTCAAACAGCACCACTTCTTGCTCGTCAAGACCATCTCCTTTTGGTCTGGGTAATTTTAATTCTTGCCCTTCTGCTAAGTATGTTGTGTTTTTGGGCAGTTCAGGATTCAAAACTACCAAGCTATCTACTGTAATACCATATTTATTGGCAATACTCCAACGCGTCTCTTTGGCTTTTACGGTATAAATTTCAACCTCTAATTCTTTTTCTTCCTCAACTTCAGGGTACTGCGGCATCTGCAATATCATTCCCTTTTTAAGTTGTTCAGCATACAATATGGGGTTATACTTTTTTATTTGTTCTTCGGTAACGCCGTATCGCTGAGTAAGCCCGAACATGGTTTCGCGTTTTTTAACCTTATGTTTTTCATAACCAATAGGGACTTCTTGTTCGATAGCCACTTTTTCCTTTTGTTCTTCCTTTTCAACAACAGGTTTTCCAGCCACCTGAATTACCAAAATCGTGTTTGGCTTTAAATCTTCCGAGTTTTTTAATTCTTTGTTTAACTGAAGTATGGAATAGGGTGTTACGCGGTACTGCTTTGCAATACTGGTTAAGGTCTCTCCCTTCTTTACATTATGTGTGGTGTATTTTTGTTGTGCAGCAACCTTGTTACTGATAAAAAATACTATGGCAAATACACAAACTATCTTAAAAACTAATCTTTTCATTATTCCCATTCTATAGTCGCTGGAGGTTTTGAACTAATATCATATACGACACGATTCACTCCAGGGACTTTATTGATAATATCATTTGACGTTTTTTGCAAAAATTCATACGGCAAATTTACCCAATCTGCCGTCATACCATCCGTACTTTCAACAGCTCTTAAAGCTACACATTTTTCATAAGTACGTTCATCGCCCATTACACCCACACTATTTACCGGTAAGAGCATCGCACCTGCCTGCCAAACGCTGTCATAAAGACCATTACTTTTTAAACCGTCAATAAAAATAGCATCTACCTCTTGTAAAATAGACACCTTTTCTGGGGTAATGTCACCTAAAATTCTGATTGCCAACCCAGGCCCTGGAAAAGGATGTCTTCCTAAAAGTTCTTTATCCAATCCCATACTGGCTCCTACCCTTCGCACTTCATCTTTGAACAACATTTTTAAAGGTTCCACTACTTTCAGTTTCATATAATCGGGCAATCCACCAACATTATGATGACTTTTAATTGTTGCCGAAGGACCACCAGTAGCCGAAACCGATTCAATCACGTCAGGATAAATAGTTCCCTGTGCCAACCATGTTGCACCCTCAACCAATTTCGATTCATCATCGAATACCTCAACAAAAACACGACCGATAATCTTACGTTTCTTATCAGGGTCGCTCTCCCCTGGCAATTCACGCAAAA
>CAYGUZ010000459.1:0-1767 GCA_964353215.1 uncultured Flavobacteriaceae bacterium | reverse complement strand
TAAGCTATGGGAGTTCGAAAAAAACAGATGGCCGAAAGAATTAAGGCAGAAAAAAAGGAACTTGCTTTCGCCAAGTTGAATAACTGCCCGACTTCGCCACGAAAAATGCGTTTGGTAGCTGATTTGGTAAGAGGTAAACAAGTTGAAATGGCTTTGGCTATTTTAAGATTCAACCCTAAGGAAGCTTCTAGAAAATTGGAGAAGTTATTACTTTCTGCAATTGCCAACTGGGAGGCCAAGAATGAAGACGCTAATATCGAAGATGCAGATTTGTTCGTTAAAGAAATTCGGGTTGACGGCGGTACCATGTTAAAAAGATTGAGACCTGCCCCGCAGGGACGTGCACACAGAATAAGAAAACGTTCTAACCATGTAACAATGGTTTTGGGCGCAAACAATAATACAGAAGCTAAGGCATAATATGGGACAAAAAACCAATCCGATAGGAAATCGCTTAGGAATTATCAGAGGATGGGAATCTAACTGGTACGGTGGAAACGATTACGGAGACAAACTAGCCGAGGATGACAAGATTAGAAAGTACATCCATGCTCGTTTAGCAAAGGCAAGTGTTTCGAGAGTTATTATTGAGAGAACTCTAAAACTGATTACCATTACTATTACTACGGCGAGACCGGGTATTATTATTGGTAAGGGTGGCCAAGAAGTTGATAAATTGAAGGAAGAGTTGAAGAAAATCACCAATAAGGAGGTTCAAATCAACATTCATGAGATAAAGAGACCAGAGGTCGATGCCCATTTGGTTGCTGCGAGTGTCGCTAGACAAATAGAGAGCAGAATTTCATATCGTAGAGCTATTAAGATGGCAATTGCCGCTGCAATGCGTATGAATGCTGAAGGTATTAAAATTCAGATTTCAGGTCGTTTGAATGGTGCTGAAATGGCACGTTCAGAATCATATAAAGATGGTAGAATTCCTTTATCGACTTTCAGAGCCGATATCGACTATGCTTTGGTTGAGGCGCATACTACTTATGGAAGATTAGGTATTAAAGTATGGATTATGAAGGGTGAGGTATATGGTAAGCGCGAATTGTCTCCATTAGTTGGTTTGTCTACGGGGCAAGGTAAAGGTGGAAAGCAAGACGGTAATAAAAGACAACAACGTCGTAGAAAGTAATAAGATAAAGAAAAGGTAAGATGTTACAGCCGAAAAGAACAAAATTTCGTAAAGCCCAGAAGGGACGTATGAAGGGAATTTCACAGCGTGGTCACCAACTTTCAAATGGAATGTTTGGTATCAAAACTTTGGATTCTCATTTTATTACTTCCCGTCAGATTGAAGCTGCTCGTATTGCTGCAACAAGATATATGAAAAGGCAAGGTCAGTTGTGGATTAAAATATTTCCAGACAAGCCTATTACTAAAAAGCCTTTAGAAGTACGTATGGGTAAGGGTAAGGGTGCTCCAGAATACTGGGTGGCCGTTGTGAAACCAGGCAGAATTATGTTTGAGGTTGCCGGTGTCCCTTATGACGTGGCAAAAGAAGCATTAAGGCTTGCAGCGCAAAAATTACCAGTAAAAACAAAATTCGTTGTCGCAAGAGATTACGACGCGGCTTAATAAACTGATAAGAGATGAAACAAGCAGAGATAAAAGAACTATCGGTTGAAGAGCTTCAGCAGAAATTGGCTGAGACTAAAAAAGAATATGCGGATTTAAAGGTGGCGCATTCAGTTACACCATTGGAAAATCCATTGCAGATAAGAAAGACCAGAAGAACGGTGGCGAGATTGGCGACAGAGT
>CAYGUZ010000458.1:0-1770 GCA_964353215.1 uncultured Flavobacteriaceae bacterium | reverse complement strand
CTCACTTTCTTTGTAGTGATAGCAATGCTCGGCCCCGGAAAGTATAGTTTGGATAAGAAATAACTAGATTATTTTAACCAAAAGTTCTTTTAGTAAATCTGAGTGACTAATATTTTGGGCATTCACGCCTTTACCCTTTAAATCTAACTCTCGCAAGTTCGAAATTACGCTGCTCACTTTTTTCATGGGATAATTCTTTGCAGCTACCTGGTATTCGCTTACAAAATATGGGCTTACGCCTAAGGCAGATGCTACATTCTTAGGGGAGTGGTCATTTAGGCCATGAAATTGGAGGAGCTGGGTAAAAAAACTGTTCAATAAAGTTACCGTTAGCACAAAGGGATTGTCTTTAGGGTTTTGGGCAAAGTAATTGATAATTTTACTTGCCTTAGTAATATTTCGCTCACCTATTGCTTTCTTTAGTTCAAAGTTATTATAGTCTTTACTGATTCCGATATGTGTTTCAATATGTGCTGGTGTAATTTCAGAACCTTGGGGAACGACCAAAAACAGTTTTTCCAGCTCATTATTTATTCTGCTAAGATCCGTACCTAAAAACTCTACTAACAGAGCAGAAGCTTTGGGTGAAATCTGGTATTTTTTCCCATTCAACACTTTTCTTATCCAATCTGCTACTTGGTTTTCATAAAGTTTTTTACTCTCGAACAACACGCCATTCTTTTGAACTGCCTTGTACAGCTTCTTTCGCTTGTCCAGTTTTTTATATTTAAAACAGACTACCAAAACTGTTGTAGGTTGAGGATTCACAACATAAGAAACCAAATTTTCTATTGTTCTTGAAAGTTCTTGGGCTTCTTTTACGATTATTAACTGATGCTCGGCCATCATAGGAAAACGCTTCGCATTAGAGATTATATCGTCTATCGAAGTTTCTTTACCATAAAGCGTCATTTGATTAAAACCACGCTCCTCCTCCGTTAAAACGGTAGTGGCGATAAAATCAGAAATCTTATCAATATAATAGGGTTCCTCTCCCATCAAAAAATAGACAGGCTTGAGGTTCTTCTGTTTGATATCACTTACTATAGCTTTTACGGCTTCCATTTAAAAAAAATCATCAAATTTGCGACATGCGCCCATTGAATTTTAAAGAGTATTCGTTTCGGTTCAAAAGTAGCGAAAATAGCATCCATATTTTTGACATTGTGCGCAAAAAATTTGTGGTGCTCCAACCTGAGGAATGGGTGAGACAGCATACTGTTCACTTTTTGATCCAAGAAAAAAAATACCCAAAGAGCATCATCAATGTTGAAAAACAGATTACCGTTAATTCACTAAGGAAACGTTTTGATGTAGTTGTTTTCAATTCCGATGGATCCATTAAAATTTTGGTAGAATGTAAATCTCCAGATGTTACGATTACACAAGCAACATTTGATCAAATTGCCCAATATAACATTAAACTAAATGCAGAATATCTAATGGTCACCAATGGATTGAACCACTTTTACTGCCAAATCGACGCAGTAGAAGAAAAATATACTTTTTTAAGGGAAATTCCTGATTTTAGCCGTTAATTTGCCACCGTTTTGAAACTAGCCCTTGTTATACTAAATTGGAACGGAGCGGATTTGCTCAAAAAGTACCTGCCCTCAGTAATACAGTATTCTGGCGAGGCGGAAATCTGGGTGATAGACAATGCCTCAACCGACAATTCGCTTTCTATTTTAAAAGAAGAATTCCCGAGTGTTGGTATTGTATTAAACGATTCCAATTATTATCTGGATTAATTTCATTATGTGAGAACCC
>CAYGUZ010000457.1:0-1778 GCA_964353215.1 uncultured Flavobacteriaceae bacterium | reverse complement strand
TCCATTCAGGTCATAAAATTCAGCGAAAACATTCTTTTTATCAATTACTTCAAGTACAGCTCCGTTCAGTCCGCTTTTCAGTCCGTTATTTAGGTTTTCGGTCAGCCTTATTTTTTTATAAAGTATTTTTTTCTCAAACTTTTTTAATTCCGCTCTTTGCTTGTCCTTAATTCCAAATAATTTTTCCTTTATCCAATCGTATAAAGTCCGAATCGCGACATAGATTCCGCCAATTAACCACTCAAAAATTATTTCTCCCATTTACAGAATTCGGTTTTTCTCACATTACACACAACGGTTTCGGCTCGTATGTTTGTTATTGATGATGAAGATACTATAATTATCAAAATATTTTCTAAGCTAAAGCTTTAGCTTAGAAAGCAATTAACAAGCTTAAATAGGAGGGACATCGAGGTCTCGGCTAGATACATTGAATGATATCGTTTCATAGGTTTTCGGCCCTTCTATAATCTTCTTGGAATCTGAACAGTACCTAGATCCTATTTATAGAGGTCGAATCAAATGCGAGCAAAGATGATACAGGGGATTTTAGCTTTAAAAATGATAAAATGGAAAAGCGGTTAAAACAAAGTTTGGGAATCGATGTTTCAAAATTGAACTTATCATTGTCCCTTGGATTTCTAACGGATAAGCTGGTCAAGGAATTCAATTCCCATCCAGATGTACCCAATGATATATTGGGTTATAAAGAGCTTTTGAACTGGCTAAAGGGTTCGGTTGACCCTAGCGTGGAACTATTGGTCGTCATGGAAGCTACTGGGGTCTATCACCAAGGTATAGCCCATTATCTGTATGATAATGGTTATAATGTTTGTGTGATGCAGTCCGGTCGTGTAAAGCGTTATGCTCAGAGTTTGGATCAACGCTCTAAGACCGATGCCCTGGATAGTAGGATGCTCAGTATGCTTGGTCTGGAAAGGTCTATTCGTCTTTGGAACCCACCAAGTAAGGCACTTCAAGCATTAAAGGCATTGAGCAGGGAACGTAGCTCTTTGTTAAAGGACAGGACGATAGAGAATAATCGCCAGGGAGCCATTGCATCTAGTGTTTATAGCAATGCCAAAGCTTTAAAGAGACACAAGAACAGATTAAAACTTCTCAACGCACAGATAGAAATGATAGAATCGGAGATGAAAGGGCTTATTTCACAAAACGAAGAGTTGGAAAGGAAGATTGGTTTTATGATGAGTATACCGGGTATTTCCTTCATATCGGCTGCTACGGTCGTTGGAGAGACCTTAGGTTTTGAATCGATAACCAACGCAAAACAACTGGCCGGCTATGCCGGTTATGATGTTGTATTGCGAGAGTCCGGTAATTTCAAAGGAAAAACAAGAATCAGTAAAAAGGGGAACAGTCATATCAGAGCAGCGCTACATATGCCATCGATGACCTGTGTGCGCTGTAACCCAACACTGAAACAATTCTATAATAGACTGAAGCCTAAAAAAGCGAAGCCATTAGTGGCCTTGGTAGCGGTTCAGAGAAAGCTATTGATATTGATGTACACCCTATGGAAGAACGAAGAAGTTTATGATGCCGAGTTTGAAATAAAAAAGCAGCAAAAGCATGAAGCCCTTGCTGCGCAGGATAACAAATTGATTACTCAACTTGTTTCCTAATATTTTAAAGAAAAAACTTGTTTTTTGACACAGTACCTATGAGCAGTTGCGTGGTTTAGCGGTTAACTTAGCAAGTACAAACCAAACTGAAAATCCGCGAGGATTTTCAGAAGTAGGCGATAACAAGCAATTACT
>CAYGUZ010000456.1:0-1782 GCA_964353215.1 uncultured Flavobacteriaceae bacterium | reverse complement strand
GTTGTAGCAACACCATGATACACTTGGTCTAGATTTATCAGACTCCCTCCAAAAACTTCACCAATGGCCTGTTGCCCTAGACAAACGCCTAGTATTCGTTTTTTGTTCGCATAGTTTTTAATGATTTCCTTTAAAAGGCCTGCCTCGTCTGGAATACCAGGGCCGGGCGAAAGTATTACCTCTTCAAAGTCATCAACTTCGTTCAACGTTAATCGGTCGTTACGTTTAACGATTACTTCGCAATCTAAATCTTCAAGATAGTGCACCAGGTTATAGGTGAAACTATCATAATTGTCTATCATTAATATTTTTCTTTCCATCTAGATAGTTTCGGCGATTTCTAGCGCTTTGTTCAAAGCCCCTAGTTTATTATAGGTTTCTTGTAGTTCGTCTTCTGCATTTGAGGCCGCTACCAAACCTGCACCAGCTTGAAAATGAAGTTCATGGTTTTTACTAAGAAAAGTCCTAATCATGATTGCATGGTTAAAGTTTCCTTTAAAATCCATAAAGCCGATAGCGCCTCCATAATAACCCCTACTGGTTTTTTCATACTTTTCAATGAGCTGCATGGCCATATGTTTAGGAGCACCACTTAAGGTACCTGCCGGAAAAGTATCGGCAACAATTTTCAAGGTTGAAATATCAGGCTTTTTCATACCTGTAACTTTAGAAACCAAATGAATGACATGCGAAAAATATTGTACCTCACGATAGGTTTCTACATTCACAAGATTACCATTTCTACTAAGGTCATTTCTCGCTAGATCAACCAACATTACATGTTCGCTATTTTCTTTATCATCTTGCGCTAATTGCTTTGCTAGTTCTGCATCTTTTTCATCATTGCCGGTACGTTTATACGTTCCTGCAATAGGGTGGATTTCGGCTTTACCATCTTTTACGATCAATTGCGCTTCAGGAGAACTACCAAAAATCTTGAAATCTCCATAATCAAAAAAGAAAAGATAAGGCGATGGGTTAATAGAACGAAGTGCCCGGTACACATTAAACTCATCTCCTTTAAAGCTTTGCGAGAACCTTCGGGAAAGTACTAATTGAAAAACATCGCCTCTTTGACAGTGGTTTTTTGCGAGTGCTACGTGTTCTTTAAAAGCATCATCTTCTAGATTGGTTTGTACGCCTCCGTCTTTAGAAAAATTATAGGAAGCAAAACTTCTTACTTTGAGTACCTGCTCTAACTGCGGAATATTATTTTCAGTTTCAAAACAGTGCGCAAAAAGATAAGCCTCGTTTTTAAAATGATTAATGGCAATTACGTTTTGGTATACGGCATAGTAGATGTCGGGAATAGCAACTGAATTATCTTTTTTTGAAATTTCAACATCCTCAAAATAGCGAACGGCATCATAAGCCATAAAGCCAAAGAGTCCGTTAGTAATGAACTTAAAATCTTGATTTTCTACTTCAAATTTTTTGCTAAAGGCATCAATTTCTTGGGTAACGTCTATCTCATCTGTTATTTCAATGACATGATTGCTACCATCTGGATACAGTTTGGTAATTACTTCATTCTCAATTTTAATTGAGGCAATAGGATTGCAACAGATATATGAAAAGCTATTGTCGTTGGCATGATAGTCACTACTCTCAAGTAAGAGGCTATTAGGAAATTTATCCCTAATCTTTAAATACACGCTTACTGGGGTAATGGTATCTGCCAGAATTTTTTTATAGTGGGTCTGTAATTTAAATTTCATTTTAAGGTCATAAATTAAAAAAGGCCTGTCGTGATGACAAGCCTTTATATATTTTTCAATAGGG
>CAYGUZ010000455.1:0-1785 GCA_964353215.1 uncultured Flavobacteriaceae bacterium | reverse complement strand
AATAAGGCTGTTTGCTCAATTGCGAGTTATAATACTTTATCTGCCCAGTAACCTCATCACCCAACCAATCTGGTTTTTCAAAAATTTCATTTTCATGTTGTAACTCAATTTCTGCGACTACCAAACCTTGATTGTCACCCAAAAACTCATCAACTTCAAAAATATGATTGCCGACTGGTATTTCATATCGTATCTTTTCGACAATGCCAGGCTCACACAATTTCAATAGATTATCCGCTTCTTCTTTACTTATACTCTTTTCCCACTCAAAACGAGTGGTGCCTGAGTCATTTCCTTTTCCCTTAACAGTTAAGTAGCCCTTCTCTCCTTTAAGACGAACGCGAACAGTTCTTTCGGGATGCGTGTTTAAAAACCCTTGAACAATTCGAGTATGTAAAGAAGCCTCATTTTTATAAGCGCTAGACCTGACCAAAAACTTCCTTTCTATTTCTGTATCATCCATTTTTGACAATTTCTTTAAGTTCGTCAGAAAGAATCCTCTTTTTATCAAAATCATTATTGGCCAACCATTGCATTGCAAGCGCGATAGTCTTCGGGTGTACGACACGATACTTTTTTAATGGGCCTAAAAACAAAAAGTTTAAGGCAGACATCAATTTATTTGAAACATACTCGCGAGGTCTTTTTTCATCTCTGTGCCCCCCTATCATCGAGGGTTGAACAATATGGGTTTTCGGTATATCAATCTCTAAAACTTCATCTTCCATTTCACCTTTGATACGGCTATAAAAAATATTGCTTGTAGCATCGGCCCCTAAAGCAGACACCACAAGTAGAGTGTCTATTCTATTCGATTTACAAAGTTCCGCAGCGGCTATGGGAATTCCATAATCAATTTCTTTATAACGTTTCTTATTAGGGGTTTTGGCATTGGTACTTCCTATACAGCAAAAAACTTCATCGGCCTTAAAGTGTTCTTTCCGGGTTTTTAAGGCTAATAAATCACAAATATGTTCCGTTATCTTCGGATTATCTTTATTTACCGAACGCCTTGAAAAAAGAATAACTTTTTTATAGCGTGTATCGGCCAAAAGAAGGTCTAACAAAATACCTCCGACCAAGCCAGTAGCACCTAACACAATTACCGTTTTTTCTGCTGTTTTCATCCACCTAAATATAGCCTAAATTTGAAGTATGGAGTTCGATTTTCCACTTCGAAAGATTATTCATGTAGATATGGATGCTTTTTATGCATCGGTAGAACAGCACGACAATCCAGATTTAAAGGGAAAACCTGTTGCAGTTGGTGGGGGTTCTAAACGAGGTGTAGTTTCAGCTGCAAGCTATGAAGCCCGTAAGTTCGGGGTTCGGAGCGCCATGAGCAGTTTTATTGCCCAACGTAATTGCCCCGATTTGATTTTTATAAAACCCAGATTTGACCGTTATAAAGAAGTCTCACAACAGGTGCGCGCTGTCTTCTTTGAATATACAGATTTGGTCGAGCCACTTTCTTTAGATGAAGCCTATTTGGATGTCACCAAAAACAAAACTGGAAACCCTTCGGCGACCTTGATCGCTCAAGAAATACGTCAAAAAATTTTAGCTAAAACCGGATTAACCGCTTCGGCCGGAATATCAATAAACAAATTCATTGCCAAAGTTGCCAGCGATTATAATAAACCCAACGGTCAGAAGACCGTAAATCCGGAAGAAGTACTTGCATTTTTAGAGGATTTGGAAATACGTAAATTTTATGGTGTTGGAAAAGTCACTGCTGAAAAAATGTATAAACTCGGCAATTTCGCCGGCAAGGATTTGAAGCAA
>CAYGUZ010000454.1:0-1789 GCA_964353215.1 uncultured Flavobacteriaceae bacterium | reverse complement strand
CTACCAGATAGTATTCTCAAGTCTAAATATCGCTTAAAAAAGAAACTTAACATAAACAAGGAAACTGATCTGACGAGTTTCTTAAATAGATTATAAAAACTAGGTGCTAAATTTTGCCTGTGGTATCTTTGCCAAACTTAAATGTAATTTCGATAAGAGTCTGTACCGCGCAGACGATTTAGAAAACTAGATGTCTCGTCGCCATGCTCGCTCGAAATGACTACAAATTGCCAAAGTGTTAGAAGAAAACAAAAAAATTATTCTTTTTGATGGGGTTTGTAACCTTTGCAATGGGGTTGTACAATTTGTGATTAAACGTGACAAAGAAGACACTTTTCGTTTTGCAGCATTACAAAGTGAGATTGGTAAAAAATTGACTTCAGAACGTGGGATAGATACTTCAACTGTAGATTCTATTATTCTTATAGAACCCAATATTGCTTATTACACCAAATCTGATGCTGCCCTAGAGATTGGCAAGGGGTTAAAAGGCTACCGTACCCTTTCTTCCCTACTCTATGTTTTCCCTAAAGGCATCCGCGATATAGTATATGATTTTGTGGCGCGTAATCGTTACAAATGGTATGGAAAAAAAGATGCATGCATGATTCCGGCTCCAGAGTTAAAAGCCAAATTTTTGTAGTCACTCATCCACTACGCTGGTTTACATCTAAATTGGTAACTCTAACTAATTATTGGTTTTAGTTCTGCATTTATGGAAATAGGTTTGGGTAAACTTTAAAACCAATCCTTATGAAAAAGCTAGTTCAGATTTTATTCGTACTCCCCTATTTTGTTTTTGCCAATGAGGTGAAAATACCATCCAAGATTAAAGAGGTAACCGTTTATCTATCCGGTGCACAGATCACGAGAAATGCAAATTGCAAGCTAGAATCGGGTACTTCTGAGGCCGTTTTTACCGGTTTATCCCATAAAATTGAGGAAAGTAGTATACAAGTTTCTGGCCTGCAGGCCGTATCCATACTATCCATGTCTTATGATATCAACTATCTGGACAAATCTGAAAGTCATCCTAAAACAAAACTATGGAAAACTGAAATTGAAAAAATAAGCTCAGAAATTACATTTCTAAGAAACCGAATCATAGGTTTAGAGGAAGAAGAGAAAGTCATCACGACCAACCGATTGGTAAGTGCTGACAATCAAGCCTTAGACCTTCAAAAGGTTAAAGAAATCAGTCAATATTATAGAGAACGAATAACAACTATAAAGAATGAAATCTTTAAAATCAACTTACAGATAAACCAATTGAACAAAGATGTAAGGGATGTTCAAAATCAGTTGGCAGAAGCTAATAATTCCCCTGCACTGCCACAAGGGGAACTAACCATAAAGTTTGATGCTCCCATCACAACCAACCTTAATATTAAACTGTCCTATTTGGTAAAGGATGCCGGTTGGATACCCAATTACGACATTAAATCCAAAGCTTTGAATGCATCGTTAAACCTTGCCTACAAAGCTAATGTATATCAAAACACGGGTAAAGATTGGAATAATGTCAACGTGATACTTTCGACAGGAAACCCGACCTATAATGTTTCCAAACCTAATTTAGACACCAAATATTTAAATTTTACTAGCAGATATGCCAATCGGTATACCTCTAAAGCAAAAAAGAAAGGTTATGCTTATAATCCTACCGTAAAGAAAATTGTTGGTACTGTAACCGACCAATCAGGACTGCCATTGCCAGGCGTAAACGTAGTTGTTAAGGGAACAACGAATGGTACCCAAACCGATTTTGACGGCAACTATACACTAAATG
>CAYGUZ010000453.1:0-1816 GCA_964353215.1 uncultured Flavobacteriaceae bacterium | reverse complement strand
AAGCATCTTTTGATCTCTGAGACACATATAATGAGTTATTAAAAACCTCTGAATTCATAGTGGTATCAAAAGCAAATGTCTGACTGCTCTGAAAATAGTCTGACCATTCAATATCGTATAATTGTCGATAAAGTTGCTTCTCATTAAATACCTTAAAACTTTTAATAGGTTTTAAAACTTTAAGTGCTGTTCGTAAGCTGAGATTGGCCTTGTACATAAAACCGGTATCTCCATCAAAACTTACATTTCTCACACCTTCTTTAACATTACCCGCACCCAAATTTCTTAATTCTTTGGCCAATAAAGGCTCAAATCCATAAAGCGTTTTTGCCAACATTCTAAAATTACCTTCCATACCTAAAAAAATGTTCGCCAAAAATAGGCTAATTTTATCCCTTATATCATCAAACCAATAAATTCAAATCTTAGTGATCTATATCTTACCTATTTTCGCTGTTCTAATAAGCTTTGTTTTTGTTTACTTGACAAAACCAAAAAGTCAAAAAAGTATAAAATTACTTTTAGCGTTCAGTGGTGCTTTTCTATTAGCACTTACTTGCTTTGAATTATTACCTGAAGTCTATCAATCATCGAAGCCTAAAACGGTTTCATTCTTTATTTTAGCCGGAATATTACTCCAGATTATTTTAGAATCCTTCTCAAAAGGGGCGGAACATGGGCATTTGCACCATAGCTCTAAAAACAATAGCTTTCCTCTAATTTTATTTTTAAGCCTTGCCATACATGCGCTTGTTGAAGGCCTGCCCATAAGCGGAGAAAATAATATCATTTATGGTATTTTAATACATAAATTACCAGTAGCCATTGTTCTTTCCATTTTTCTATTGAATTCTAATCTAAAAATAGGTTATACGTTACTTTTTATATCTCTATTTGCCTTAATGACACCTTTAGGTAGCTTACTAGCCATGCAATCAAATTTCATAAGCAGTTATAATATTGAACTTACAGCGCTTGCTATTGGTGTATTTTTACATATTTCTACCGTAGTTCTCTTTGAAAGTTCACAAGGGCATAGTTTTAATCTGCAAAAGCTAATTGTAATTATTGTAGGTTTTGGTTTGGCCTATTTTATATAGTTTTATGGTATGAGGTATTATTTATTTTTATACGCCTTATTTAAAGTTTAATAGAAAACATTCCTTATAGATAAATAGCCAATGCCCAATCGCACCACCAAGAACAAATACATGCCATATAAAATGATTGTACGGTATTTTTTTTGAAGCATAGAAAACTATACCTACCGTATAGCAAAAACCACCTAAGCCCAAATAAAATAGTCCTATTGAAGAAGTATTATCTATTAGAAAGTTCAAGTCTATAACCACTAGCCAACCCATAATTCCATATAGTACCAAAGAAAAAATCTCAAATCTTCCGGTAAAAAAAAGCTTTAAAATTGTGCCAAAAATAGCAATACCCCAAACTAAGCATAAAAGGATGGCTCCTTTAGATTTTTGAAGTACTGTGAGGCAAACTGGTGTATAAGTACCTGCAATGAGATAGTAAATACTAATATGATCTAAGATTCTAAGTTTTTCTTTGACTTTAGGATTTGGTACCGCATGATATAATGTAGAAGCAGAAAATAATAAAACCAATGATAGTACGTATATCAGTACTCCCAAACTTTGATTTTGACTTTCATTTCCTTTAAACAACAATACAAAACCACCTATTAAAGCAAGAATAATACCCAATCCATGTGAATAGGTATTTAATCTCTCTTCATATTGCCCTGCCTTTTCCATCTTCTTTACTTTCTATTGGGTTTATTGCATAAAAAAAGCCC
>CAYGUZ010000452.1:0-1819 GCA_964353215.1 uncultured Flavobacteriaceae bacterium | reverse complement strand
CAACTATTTGAGCCCCAGGAAACATTAAGGAATCCATACCCATTTGCACCAAACTATCCACTACCGTTAACTTAGAAGTACTTAAACCGACTCGTTCGGGCAGGCTGTAGCCTAGTCTTGCTATTTCTTTAGTCTTAATTTCAGTGTTCACCGGAAAAGCATTACTAGCGGAAACTGGCAATACTCCTTTACCTGGTAAGGCGCCAAACAATACTTGCGCTGTTTTTTCTTGGGCAATTTTGCTATTTTGGTACCCTACGATAGTTGCATCGATACTTTGAAAGTTCACTACATCTAACAGCGCATAAGGTTTAGCAAAAACTGTTAAAATGGTATTGCTCGTTCGTAGTCTGGAAATTTCTTGTAACCAAAACAATTCGTTCTTTGAAAACTTATAGGACTTCCAAGGGCTGTCATTACTCTTATGAAAGCCAATTATAACGAGATTAAAATTTTTGAGTTTATCACGATAACCGGCAATATCTTTGGCTTCGATTTTCGTAACTTTTGCATATTTATTGAGCATATTAAAAAATGGAGTTCCGTCATCATCTCCAAATTGCACATATGCAATTTTTTTATTGTTCAGTCTTTGAATTGGTGCTAAATCAAATTTATTTTTTACTACTGTAATCGCATTCTCGATAGCCTCTTCATAAACAATATCGTTCTCTAAACTATTCAAATCTTCATATAAATCATTCGTTTCGATTGGGCTATAGCTATGTAATCCTGCCTTGTATTTGGCCATTAATATTTTCTTGACCGACTCACCTAGTCGCTCTTCTGTGATGCGTCCGTTCGAGTAGGCTTCCATTATCTTACGCTTAGCATTTTTGACATCTACAGGCATCAATAGAATATCGTTTCCGGCCATAAACGCCGACAACTCAACTTCCCCTTCAGGAGCAAATTCTGAAACGGCCTTCATATTTAAAGCATCCGTAAAAACCAATCCCTTAAACCCAAGTTGTTTCTTTAATAGATCCGTTACGATTGTTTTTGATAAAGAAGAAGGATAGCCTTCTTTTGGCTCTAAACTAGGAATATCTAAATGCCCTACCATTATACTACTTAATCCATTTTCAATAAGTCTTTTAAAAGGATAAAGCTCAATACTATCTATGCGTTGTTTTGTAAATTCTATAACGGGCAGTGCCTTATGTGAATCTGTTTCTGTATCGCCGTGGCCAGGAAAATGCTTACCTGAAGATAAAACACCGGCTCCTTCCATCCCTTTCATAAAAGCAATCCCCTTATGGGCAACATTTTCTTTATCCTCCCCGAAAGAGCGATTACCAATGATTGGGTTTTTTGGATTGATATTGATATCAATATCCGGAGCAAAATTAATATGAACTCCAATTCGTTTAGCATGCCTTCCAATCTGTTGTCCTACCTTTTCGACTATAGCATTGTCCTTAATCGCTCCTAAGGTCATATTCCAAGGAAAAGCATACGTAGAATCTAAACGCATGGCTAGGCCCCATTCAGCATCCATGCCGATTAATAAAGGGGTCTTTGACAATGCTTGATAGGTATTTGTCAACTTTGCTTGTTTAACCGGACCTCCTTTTGAAAAAATTATTCCACCGATATTCTCTCTTTCTATAAGGGTTCTAATTTCGGCTGTAGCCTTATCATTTTGGTTCGAGGCTACGCTTACCATAAATAATTGGCCTACTTTTTCTTCGAGAGTCATTTCGTCATATCTCGCCTCGACCCATAACTTTTGTGAAGTTGAATCAGAAGTGATCAAAGGGTTCGTTTGACCTTGAGCCACAAAAAAAGAAAAGAAAAAAAAGAAAAAGTAGTTACG
>CAYGUZ010000451.1:0-1829 GCA_964353215.1 uncultured Flavobacteriaceae bacterium | reverse complement strand
AAATAAGTTATAATTTTGATTTAAATGAGCAAGGCATTAAAAGTCACATTTTTAGGTACAGGTACTTCGCAGGGAATCCCTGTAATTGGGAGTAAACACCCGGTTTGCTTGAGTGATAACCCAAAAGATAAAAGGCTGCGCGTCTCTGTACTGGTGCAATGGAAAAATTATAATTATGTCATCGATTGTGGCCCGGATTTTAGGCAGCAGTTATTGGCAAACCCTATTGACCAATTGGATGCCATTTTATTCACCCATGAGCATGCTGACCATACTGCTGGCATTGATGATATTCGCCCATTCTTTTTTCGACAGGGCGATATCCCTATTTATGCACATTCAAGGGTGGTAGATTCGTTAAAAAAGCGCTTTGATTACATTTTCGCACAAGAGAACAGATATCCTGGAGCCCCGGCTGTGGGCATAAACCTAGTACGCAAAGAAGATACTATTGATCTCAACGGACTCAAAGTGACCCCTATAGAAGTACTTCACAACAAATTACCCATTTTAGGCTACCGGCTAGGTGATTTTGTATACCTAACAGACGTAAAGACCGTTTCAAAAACTGAAATTGAAAAACTAAAAGGGTGTAAGGTTCTGGTGGTAAATGCATTACGCTTAGAACCCCATATTTCACACTTAAATTTAGAAGAAGCTCTGGCTTTTGCAAAAGAAGTGGGTGCAACTGAGACCTATTTTACACATATCAGCCATTTGTTGGGTTTTCATGATGAAGTTGAAGAAAACCTACCAGATAATGTACATTTGGCCTATGATAATTTAAAAATTACGATTTGATGAAAAAGAATATTTTTTTATATCTATTTGTCTTTGCTGCATTAATTGCACTATATATGATCGTTAATAGTGGAAAAATGGAGCGGGTAAATTTGAACGAGATAAGCAAGCTCAGAAAAGAAGTGGAACAGTTAAAAGATTCTGTAAAAACTTTACAATTAAAGGTTCTGGATATGCAGTATTTTTCTCTTGAAAATAATGATGATGCACTGGCATATCTCGACCATTTAGAACTTGAAAACCCAACACGTTACATAGAAGATAAATTACTCGAAACCAATGAGAAAAAGGGGGACAATCCTCTAATTCCTTATGAGGGTATGAACAGCGATTTTAAGATCAACAAAATAAAGGTCTTGAACCACAGGTGGATAGTAGCCGATTTTTCAGATGGTCAATATTGGGGCGACCTTATTATAAAATACGAACTTAAAGATGATTTAGGTATCGATTTTACTTTGGCTGACCACTTGCTTTATTCGCGAAGCAATTAGATTTTATTTTTTAACCAGTCTTTGAAAGCGTAGAAATTCTGCGGGGCCACACCATGGCCTACCGGAAATTCTTCGAACGTGTTTTTGATACCTAGATCCGAAAGAAACTTTGGTGCAAGCTGGGCCCATTCAATGGGGATCACCGCATCAACTTGGCCATGAGAGCAATAGAAATTAAGTTTTGAGTGGTCTTTGGTTTGAAACCCTTCCAATAGAATCTTTTCATTGATATATCCGCTAAGTGCCACAACGTTCTTAATTTTTTCGGGGTAGGAGAGTGCTACGGCATAACTTAAAATGGTGCCTTGACTAAAACCAAGAAGACTCACATTTTCTGTATTGAGATTATAGGTTTTGCAGGCTTCTTCAATAAAAACTATAATTTTATCTCGAGATACGATAGCTTGTTCATCATCGCTCCATTTACCCTGGTCCGCATCAAAATTAATGGCATACCACGCATGTCCATAGGGTTCTAGATCATACGGTGCACGTACGGAAATTATAAAAAGATCTTCGGGCAATTCACTTGCG
>CAYGUZ010000450.1:0-1840 GCA_964353215.1 uncultured Flavobacteriaceae bacterium | reverse complement strand
GTCTTTTAATTGCAGTTGCATTGCATAAAAATATGGATTCCCGCTTTCGCGGGAATCACAACTAGAAATTATTTTACAAACAACAGCTCACGGTATTTGGTCAAAGGCCACATATCGTCTGCTACCAGCCGCTCCAAACCATCGGCTTCGGCACGAATTTTATCAAAATAAGGTTTTACATCGTCGCAATATGCCTGTGCTTTTTTAGCGATAGTGCTCGCCTTATGGGCCTTATCTTTTGTAAGTAGCATGGCATCCGTAAGTTTTTTTGCCGCCATAATATGCTCGGCAATTTTTTCCAAGATGTTCAATTGCGGTTCGGTAATCTTTTTATGCGCCGCTCCATAGACCTCTTTTAGTCCAGCAACATTTTCTAAAAGAAGGTTCTGATATTTAATGGCAGCCGGAATGATATGGTTATAAATCAGCTCTCCTAAAATTCGGCCTTCTATCTGAATATGGAATATGTAATTCTCCAGCTCCACCTCTTTATGGGCCGTTAATTCTTTCGCATTCATTACCCCTGTAACATCGAACAGTGCAATACTTTCTTTTGATGTTAGTACTTCTAGAGCTTGCGGAGTATTCTTGTTATTACTTAGTTTTCTACGACGTGCCTCTTCTTCCCAATCTACGCTGTATCCGTCACCATCAAAACGAATTCGTTTTGAGTTTTTAATGTACTCTCTAAGTACGTTAAAGACCGCTTCGTCCTTTTTTAGGTTTTTCTTGTCAATTAGCTCATCGACTTCTTTCTTAAAATCGGTCAATTGCTTTGCCACAATTGTATTTAAAATAGTCATTGGTTTGGCACAGTTCATTTTTGAGCCCACACCGCGCATTTCAAATTTATTTCCGGTAAAAGCGAAAGGAGAAGTTCGGTTACGATCCGTATTATCCAATAAAATTTCGGGAATTTTACCGACCACATTTAGCTTTAGCTCTGTTTTCTCTTGCGGGGAAAGCTTGCCTTTAGAAACACCTTCCAACTCATCTAAAACCTCGCCTAATTGCTTGCCAACAAATATTGAGATAATTGCCGGCGGAGCCTCATTTGCCCCCAAACGATGGTCATTACTTGCAGATGCTATGGACGAACGTAACAGTTCTTCGTAAGTATCTACCGCTTTAATGGTATTTACAAAAAAGGTCAAGAATTGAAGGTTTTTCATTGGTGTTTTGCCCGGGCTCAACAAATTAACCCCGGTATCGGTCGCCAATGACCAGTTATTATGTTTGCCAGAACCATTTATACCTTCAAACGGTTTTTCATGAAAAAGCACTTTAAAGCCATGTTTATCGGCAATTTCATCCATCACATCCATTAAAAGTAGATTATGATCTACGGATAAATTTGCTTCTTCAAAAACAGGCGCCAATTCAAACTGATTCGGTGCCACCTCATTATGTCTTGTTTTAACGGGAATGCCCAACTGGGTGCACTCTTTTTCCAATTCGCTCATAAAGCTCAAAACCCGACTGGGAATAACACCAAAGTAATGATCGTCTAATTGTTGCCCTTTTGCCGCAGAATTACCGACCAATGTTCTTCCTGTCATAAGAATATCGGGGCGAGATTGCGCTAGGGCCTTATCTATTAAAAAATATTCTTGCTCCCAACCTAAAGTAGCATTAACCTTTCTAACATTTTTATCAAAATATTGGGCCACACCAGTTGCAGCCTCATCAATAGCGTTCAGCGCACGCAATAATGGAGCTTTGTTATCTAAGGCCTCTCCCGTGTAAGACACAAAAATAGTAGGAATACAAAGTGTAGTTTTATAGATAAAGGCCGCAGAAGTAGGCTCCCAGGCCGTATAACCGCGAGCTTCAAACGTAT
>CAYGUZ010000449.1:0-1842 GCA_964353215.1 uncultured Flavobacteriaceae bacterium | reverse complement strand
CTCCTGCTTCTTGGGCTTTAAGTGCAAACTTTACACTACTCACTACATGCCCGACAGTAATTCCTTTTTCTTTTAGAAAAGTTGTCCAAATTTTAGGGTTTCCCGCAGATGTAAAAACGATTTTGACTCCTTCATCAATAATTATGGACATCAACTTATCAATATCAGGATACAGCATGGGAATATTGACCCCGAATGGTTTGTCAGTGGCTTTTTTACACTTTTGAATGTGCTCAATCAGCACCTCAGGATACATGCTGCCTGCGCCAATAAGGCCCAGACCTCCAGCATTGGAAACGGCTGAGGCCAAACGCCAACCACTTGCCCAAATCATACCTCCTTGAACTATAGGGTGTTTTATATGGAATAAATCTGTGATTCTATTTTGCATACAGCTAAGATATGACTCCAGAACCGATTAACTCATCTTCGATATACCAGGCTACGAACTGACCTTCAGTTATTGCTGATTGTTTTTCATCAAAATCAACATACAGGCCTCCACTAACCCGATATAAAGTAGCTTTTTGTAGAGGCTGACGATAACGGATTCTAGCCATAACCGACATGGTCTCATACAGCCTTAATGCCAAATCTTCTCTTACCCAATGCAGTTCTTTTTCGTTAACAAAAAGGGTTTTTCGTAGAAGACCAGGATGTAATTTTCCTTGCCCTGTATAAATAACGTTTTCATCTACATTGGTACCTATAACAAATAACGGTTCTTTCGTCCCTCCTACATCGAGGCCTTTTCGTTGTCCAATGGTAAAAAAATGGGCTCCTGAATGCTCTCCGACAATTTTTCCTTCGTCCTTTGAATAAGCTATTTTTTCTGAATGATATTTGAGTTCTTCTATTTTATCCGTAAAAGTATTGGTTACATCCATATAATAATCGGCATTGGCAGGCACTTCTACGATTACTCCTCTTTTGGGCTTTAATTTTTGTTGTAAAAATTCTGGCAAACGCACTTTACCAATGAAACATAATCCTTGGGAGTCTTTTTTATCGGCAGTTGCCAAATCATTATCAGCGGCAATTTTTCGCACTTCTGGTTTCGTTAGTTCTCCAATAGGAAAAAGCGTTTTTGCCAACTGTTCTTGTGAAAGCTGACATAAAAAATAAGACTGGTCCTTATTATTATCAACTCCTGCCAAAAGTCGAAACGTTTCCGTTCCGTCACTATTTTTAATTGCACCCTTTCTACAGTAGTGCCCGGTAGCTACATAATCGGCACCAAGACCCAAAGCAATTTTTAAAAAAACATCGAATTTAATTTCACGATTGCACAGCACATCAGGATTAGGAGTTCTACCTTTTTCATATTCATCGAACATATAATCTACAATACGCTCTTTATATTCAACACTCAAGTCGACGGTCTGAAAGGGAATTCCCAATTTTTCCGCTACTATCAAAGCGTCGTTACTATCTTCTAACCACGGGCATTCATTTGAAATAGTAACGGAATCGTCATGCCAGTTCTTCATAAAAAGCCCGATTACCTGATATCCCTGCTCTTTAAGCAGATATGCCGTAACACTGGAATCTACTCCACCAGATAATCCAACAATAACTTTCTTTTTCATCCTTTTAAATCTCAGGCGTAAAAATACAAAATAGGCTTTAAGGACAACCCATACCAGTGCTAAACAATCGGGTAATCAAAGCGTTGCACTCAGATTTCAAATTATAAACGCTGTTTCAAAATTTAACTTAAATGTTAAACATTTATTAAAAGTTGTTTAACCAAAGCAACCTTTAGTCAAACAAAATATCTAGAGGTTGTATTTAATTATACATTGATTATCAGATAATTATTTGAAATTGTCATATAAAGGT
>CAYGUZ010000448.1:0-1843 GCA_964353215.1 uncultured Flavobacteriaceae bacterium | reverse complement strand
AATCGAGGATAAGAAAATTATATTTATGTAATCTTTAAATATTTTTTTTAAATTAAAATCATAGGAATTAATAAAAAGATAACTAAATACCAAAGTAATAGATATTAATACTACTTGCTTAAGTACTAGAAAACGTGATATTCCTATATTATAATTGACTACGCAGAATAAAATAGCATAGGTTGCGAAGTATACTAGATTCTTAGTCGATAGTTTTATTTTACTGTGAGTAAAGACATAGTAAAATATATACACAACCATCACTAAATAATTGAACTTGAAATCAAAACCTAAATTAATTGGCAAGAATATGTTATCCCAAAAGATAAAAAGTAATACAAATTTATTTATAAGTGATTTCATCAATCTTTTAGAGTGTCATAATTAACTTAGAGCATCTAAAAGAAACTTAGCTGAAGTTTTTCGTTGCTCTTCAAGCTTTCTTTTTACGTTATTAAAGTCGATGTCTTGAAAATGTTTTTCGATGTCAAAATGGTTAACGTCATGTAAAAATCGATTTTCAATACCTAAACCACCCATCAAAGTAAGTTGCCTTCTATTTAAATCTTTCATCGTTTGTCTACCGAGTACGGTAAAATTTCTATCGAAAAGAATAGAAAATGCAGTTCCATGAAAAGAATTTGTACATACATAGTTTGCTTTAGCAAATAACCCTAGCCATTGACAAGGGTGTATGTTTGAATAATCAACCGAGTCTATTCCTGTATCATAATGACCTAAATTAATTACTTGAATCCCCAGATAATCGTGAACTTGTTTAATATATTCTCTAAAGTTATTACTATTCTCTGTAGTATAAATAACTAAATAATCTTCTTTGGGCACAAGAGTATAATCCAAAACTTTGGTGTAATCTTCAAGCAAAAGTGTGGGGTCTAAAACTAAAAATGGATCAACATTAGTATCCGTAATTTCTAAAACCTCTTGTCTAGCAAAATCTTCTCTAACAGATATTGAACTGTAAGAATTCAACTTCTCGGCAATTTCAACTTTATCTTCTCTATTGAACTTAGTATGTCCTATACTCGCTGCGTAGGCAATTTTTCTAGCACCCTTTGGTACAAAATCTAAAAAATATCCTGGGTCGATAATTCCATTGGTAATATTGGCGTTCCAAACCTGATCACTCCCACAAATAAATGCCTCATTGGAGGTCTTATAGTATTTGGCCAACTTTTTAGCTGATAAAAACATCTCTTTTGTCAATTTAAAATGCTTCTTTCTAAAATCAAGAAAGTTTCTATTCATCTTATATTTACGATAAGATTTTAAGATTCCCTTGGCAGGCCTATATGTTCTTGATAAAAAATAAAAAGGTCTATAATCAATTAGCTGAGCTTCATGCCCATTTCTATTTAAAAACTCACATAATGCGTAACCCTGAAAAACCGCACCATAGTTTAGTACATGGTGAAAATTTATAACGTTTGCCCTCATTTCTTAAATTATTACTACTTCTTTTTCTAAAATAATATCATACTTTAAAAGTACAGCTTCTTCTATGTTTTTGGCAAGGGTAAGAATATCATCACTTGATGCGTTACCATAATTTACGATGGTTAGTGGTAGATGTTTTAAAGACCCTGCATCTCCATGCATTTTACCACTCCACCCACAACCATCAATAAGCCAGGCCGCAGAGACCTTCGTACTATCCTCAAGATATGGAAACAATGTTACGTCTGGGTATTCTTTCTTTAAACTATTCGCCTTTTCTATTGTAATAATTGGGTTTTTAAAAAAACTGCCTACATTACCTAACTTATTTATATCCGGTAATTTTGATGTTCTTGTTTTAATGACAATTTTTCTTTTTACGGAT
>CAYGUZ010000447.1:0-1868 GCA_964353215.1 uncultured Flavobacteriaceae bacterium | reverse complement strand
GAAATAGACCCTGCGGGTACTATTTACTTAGCCGATGCTAGAAATAATCGTATTAGGAAGATAACCCCCGAAGGCAGCGTTACAACCATTGCAGGTACTGGAACTTCTGGTTTTGTTAACGGTAACTCAAATAGCGCACAATTTGATTTTCCTACAGATATAGCTTTAGACGCATTAGGCAATTTGTACGTTTCTGAAAGTGCTAATCATAGTGTGCGCAAAATCAATATTAACGGTGTTGTTAGCACAGTTGTTGGCAATGGTTCTGGTGTTGCAGATGGTACTGGTGTAAATGCGCAGTTGAATTCCCCTTTTGGTTTAATGATTGATAATTCATTTACCATTTATGTTGCGGATTTGAACAACCACAAAATCCGTAAAATAACCCAAGAGTAACAAAAACCCTATAGGTCTTCAATCCTTTTTATCATTGGACACCTTTGGTTTTTTAGCAGGTGAACCTCACTTCAATTATCGGTCGTAAAAAGCGCTCAAACAAATTGTATATTTAAGAACCTGAAAACCAACCTTATGAAAAAAATAGCCCTCCTGAGTATCTTGCTTATCTTTTTTGGCGCCACAACACAGGCACAAACAAATTCAACAGCTATTACAGATAAATTCTTTGAAATTTTTAAAAGTGATCCGTCAAAGGCGATGGACTATGCCTTTGGGACCAACCCACATTTGGAAACCGAAAAACTGGCCATTGAAACGCTTAAGAATAAATATAAAACAGCCGTAAGTAATACAGGTGCATATCTAGGTTTTGAAAAAATAACCGAAAAGAATATTGTTGACAGATATAAAGTGTGTAGTTTTTTATTGCGGTATGATAAAATGCCCATACGTTTTACTTTTATTATGTATCGTGCAAAGGATACTTGGTGTGTAAACCAACTATTTTATGACAATAATATGCAAATAGAATTAGAAGCTAGTGCTAAACAAGACCATATTTAGTCAATTTCATGTACACCTAAAACCAACGCTATGAAAAACCAGCTGCTCTATATTCTTTTTTTCTTGATGTTAACTAATCTTGGGTTCGGTCAGACGAAGGAGATTGATACAATAGGGGTACTAAAGCTTATTACCGAATCAGAAGTTATTGAATATTCAGAACCAAAACTTGCATTAAGAGGCTATGATAAGGCTTATCGTTTAAGTAAAGTTTTAGATTTTCAAAACGGGGCCTTTAAAGCTAGTCTTTATGCTGGTCTCGTTCACTCAAATATAGCGCAATATGATTCTGCTTTGTTTTATTACAAACAAGCTGAGGAAGTTAATAAAACTATTAAATCGAGTTTAAACGAAATGAAAATCGCCTTAAATAGAGCAAATAGTTATATGTTTAAAGGTGAACTTAAAAGTTCGATTGAAAATCATTTGCACGGCATTCAGATACTCGAAAAACTAGAAGATAGCACGCGTTTAGCCGATGCTTATGTAAACTTATCTGCAGTTTATTTAGAGTTAGACGATTTCGATAAACAAATAGAACTGTTAACTACATCGCTCAATTATACCCCTGCAGAAAACATAAATAGAATAGCATTAACACATACCGATTTAGCACTCGCTTACCTCATGAAGGAAGAGTACGAAAAAGCATTTTCTAGTATGACAAAAGCCGATAGTCTATCAAGAACTACAGATGATAAAATGCTAACTTTTTTTGTTAATCGAAATTGGGGAGAATACTATCTTCATCAAGACATTTTTGATAAGGCCGTCACCTATCATAAAATAGCTTTGAAACAAGCAAAAGAAAATAATTACAACTACTATGAAATGGATTTAAGTATTGGTTTAGGAGATGCCCTTTTAAACCAAGGGAGCTATGTAGAGGCAGAACAATATATAAA
>CAYGUZ010000446.1:0-1872 GCA_964353215.1 uncultured Flavobacteriaceae bacterium | reverse complement strand
TAAAGTGGAATCTTTTCGAATACGATATTTTAAAATAGGCTCGTCATAAATAAACGCTTCGATTTTTTGATTCTTTAAGTCTTCCAAACCCGTTATAACGCTTGGGTATTGATTGATTTCCTTAAAAAAATGCATCCTTAAAAAATCATAGCTACTAGAACTTTTAACCGTACCAACATGACGCTCTTTAAACTCATCCAAATTTTCAATGTTCTCGGTTAGTTCGTTTACCGTCAAGCTCGAAGCGATACTTGCCGTAAGACCGGAAACAAAAAGAAGACCACTCAACATCAAACCCAAACCGGCAACTTTGCCCCATCTTGTTTTCGGGGCCTTATCGCCATAGCCAACAGTGGTAAGGGTTACCACTGACCACCAAAGTCCGTCCCAAATACCTTTTTGACCAGGTCGAAAATCATCGGGATTATGCTTTCGTTCAAATAACCAAGTTAAAAACCCGAAAAACAAAAGAATAATAAACAGTAATAGAAACCCACGTAAAAAGTTCATATGCAAAAAAGCCCCTAAAAACTGTCTTATCTTTTGAAAAGAACTTTTCTCAGCAACAGCGACCGTAGAATGTGACGCGAAAAAAGAACGTGTAAAGCCAATTTCTTTAATTCTATCACTTGTAATGGTAAGCGGATTTATACTTACATCTACCTCACCGGCCTTTAGGGCTCCGAGCATATCCGAAAAGGGCATGGTCTTAATTTTATACGGTATTTCTAAGTCCTCAGCTACTCTTCGCCAGAGCCAAATATTGATTCCTTCGAGCAATTCACCATCTTCAATTATAAATGGAGGTGCTGATGCGTAAGCCACTGTAATCGTATCTTTTAAATTTTGACTAGAAACTTTAAATACAGAAAATAGGCAAACAAAAACGAACACTAATCGTTTCATACAAAACAGCAATTGGTTGATGATTAAAGATAATCTAAAAAACGACTAATTCTTCACCTGACCAACCTGCTTTTTCAATTCTTCCATAGACTCTTGCAGTTGGCGTAATAAACCTTTTTCGGTAGTGGCATCCACATTAAAGGTAAGCTTACTACTTACCTCCCAAATCTCCTGTATTTGAAAGGGTTTAATATCATAAGGAGGGTAGGTTTCGTTTAATGAAACCAACGTAATGTTGTTCGAATTTGGTTTTTTCTCGATTTTTTTGACCATTACGGAATCTTGTAAAACCACCACATACATTTTATTGGCACTTACGTGGTCTATATGCTCTATACCCTTCGCCAACACCCACTCACCAGACTGTAAATTGGGCAGCATACTATCGCCTTCTACCTGAAAACCTCGATAAGTTGCATTACGAAACTCCGGAATCGGCATATCAAAAGCCGGCAATTGTTGATACCAACTGGTGTCGGCAATATTCTGTGGATATCCGGCGGCGGCTTTCGCATTGACCAAAACCATATTGTCCCTGTCTTCAGAATCTACAGTGACCACTTTAGGTATAACACTGGTCTTATTGGTGTCTAAATGCTTATCATCACTTTCACCGAACAACCAAAGCGGATTGATATTAAACTGCTTTAATAACTCGGCCACTACCCTACCCGATAATTTGGTACGGCCACGTTCAATATCGGCCGTAGTATTAGAAATACCCAATAACTTGGCAAATTCGGCCTGTGTATGGCCTAAATCGCGTCGAATTTCGGTGAAACGCTTGAGCGTGAGTTCATTTTCCATCTTCAAATATATCGAAATATGGAATAATTCCAAAAATAATATGGATTATTTCCATAATTAGGAATATTTCCATAATTTTGGATTAAAACCAATTCAGGTGAATTTCGAGAGAATAAAAGAAAAGCTAAATATCCTTGCCGACGCCGCTAAATACGATGT
>CAYGUZ010000445.1:0-1885 GCA_964353215.1 uncultured Flavobacteriaceae bacterium | reverse complement strand
ATTTAAGGCATTACCTTTGAATATATCGGCAAAATAGCTAGAAACAATAACTTTAAAACCATAATCTTCTAAAGCCCATGCGGCATGTTCTCTACTAGAACCACAACCAAAATTTTCACCGGCTACAAGAATTCTTCCAACATAATTCCCATCATTTAGTATAAAGTCTTTCTTAATACTTCCATCTTTATTGAAACGCCAATCTCTAAAAAGATTTTGACCAAAACCAACTTTGCTCGTAGCTTTTAAAAAACGGGCAGGAATTATCTGATCGGTATCCACATTTTCTATAGGAAGTGGTATCGCGGTCGAAATTAATTTTTTAAACTTTTCCATTATACTGCTTAAAGTTCGGTTACATCCACAATTTTTCCTTCCACCGCGGTTAACGCCGCTACCAATGGGCTAGCCAATAAGGTACGAGCTCCTTGACCTTGTCTTCCTTCAAAATTTCTGTTTGAAGTAGAAACACAATATTCTCCTGCGGGTATTTTATCATCGTTCATGCCCAAACAGGCAGAACAGCCAGATTGTCTGATCTCAAAACCCGCAGTTTCAAATATATCTTGTAAACCTTCTTCTTTTATCTGTTTTGCCACCTGTTGCGAACCAGGCACTATAAGGGCGGTGACATTGCCTGCTTTTTGTTTTCCTTTAATATGAGCGGCCGCTAATCTAAAGTCTTCGATTCTTGAGTTCGTACAACTGCCGATAAACACGTAGTTTATAGGATGATTAATTAAAGATTGCCCCTTTTTTAAGCCCATATAAGTAAGTGCTTTTTCGAAAGAGGTGTCTTTAATTTCAGGAATATTATCAGTTATTTTAATACCCATACCAGGATTGGTGCCATAAGTAATCATAGGTGCAATATCCGACGCATTAAAATGATATTCCGTATCAAAACTCGCATCTTTATCCGTTGGCAATGTCTTCCAATACGCAACTTTTTTATCCCAATCATCTTCTTTTGGCGCAAATTCTTTGCCTTTTACGTATTCAAAAGTGGTTTCATCAGGCGCTATCATGCCACCACGAGCACCCATTTCAATACTCATGTTACATACGGTCATGCGCCCTTCCATACTCATATTCTCAAAGACATCCCCTGCATATTCTACAAAATGTCCTGTTCCAGAATTGGTCCCTAGCTGGGCAATAATGTACAGTATTACATCTTTTGGTAAAACGTTCTTATTCAGTTTTCCATTGACGGTAACGCGCATTTTCTTTGGTTTGTTAAGCAAAAGGCACTGACTTGCAAAAACTTGTGCCACTTGACTCGTACCTATACCAAAAGCAATTGCGCCAAATGCACCATGTGTAGAGGTATGGCTGTCACCGCATACCATAGTCATACCGGGTTGGGTAATACCAAGCTCTGGCGCCATTACATGAACAATCCCTTGGTATTTATGTCCTAATCCATATAGGGTAACACCATGATTTGCACAATTTTTGGTTAGCATCTCTACCTGCTTTCGCGATAAAGCATCCTTAATTGTTAGGTGTTGATTTAATGTGGGTACATTGTGGTCTGCGGTCGCGACTGTTTTATCAGGTCTTGCTAAGGTAATACCGCGTTGTTCCAGTTCCGCAAAAGCTTGCGGACTCGTAACCTCGTGAATCAAGTGCTTGTCAATGTATAAAATTTGGGGGCCGTTTGAGACAGTTTCAACCACGTGAGCATCCCAAACCTTATCAAAAAGTGTTTTCTTCATTAAGCAAGACTTTCTAATTCTATATTGCTGGTTTCAATAATCTGATGGATGTCAGAATCTACTATTTCTTTTTTAACATCAGCAAATTTTAGAAAATTGTCATAGACTTTGTCTAACTGTAATTTTGTTAATTCGTAACCAACTTTCTTGGCTCTGAAGGCCAG
>CAYGUZ010000444.1:0-1890 GCA_964353215.1 uncultured Flavobacteriaceae bacterium | reverse complement strand
AGCAAAGCGGGTGCAAATATAAAAACCTTTTTTTAACTCAGCAAAACTTCTCAAGTTATTTTTTTGATGTTTTTGCAACACAAAAATCATCTTGCTGGTTTCCAGCAGCTAGCATAAAAAATAAGCTTGTTTTTTTATGAAAAGAAATTCCAAACCAAACCAAAACGTATTACAAAATCACGATAAGGATAGTTTGGCGCAGCGTAGTAATTGTACTGTTTACCCCAAATAGTATTCAAATGTTCTGCTTTTAAAAAGATACGCGTCTGCCTAACCTTAGCATTAATAAAAAAGTCTATTAAAGGAAAACCACCTAATTCTTCATTATTCTGGGTATAAAACTCACCCAATAAGGGATGATAACCATCCATATTATAAGAAGTGAAATATTTAAAGCTGACCCCAGTTTGTAAAAACATCGCTTTTTTAAAAACGTCACTAGAGAAATATAAAGAATTACGAGTTACAAATTGGGGTGCATTTAGAACCTGATTCGTTTGCGAAACTTCTTGATACATCAAGGTATTGTTCAAAGCCCATTTTCTCCACTTCAACTCTTTTTGATATTTAACCTTAAGGTAGTTTATGGTTTCCGATTCTTGCAGCGGCCTTACAAAAGCATTCTGTTGTGCCGCGGTTATCTGTTCTTCAGTAGCCCCTGAAGCAAAATAGGTATAGTTGTCGATAGCTGAATACTTGGCAGATAAATTTCCTAAAAACTTAGAGTCAGAACCAAAACTTATAGATTGTATTTGTTGCTTTTCAAAAACACCATCATTCTGCCAATTAAAATTTTGGTAGTCACTTTGGTAAAGTAAAAAGTTGAAATTAGGAGCTCTAGAAGAGCCGTGTATACTGGCATTCAAACTGTTATTAGGCGATAAACTATATTTTGCCGAGGCATCGAATAAATTACCGGCCAATTCTCCCGATAAATTATATCGAATTCTTCCTGACAAACGTAATGGCCCTATTTCATTTTTATAATCTCCTCCTACCGAAATCTCCTCCCCCTCTAATTTATTAAGAATAGTCTGTGTATCACTTAACACCAAAAGACTATTAAAAAAATAATTGTAGTTGTAAAGACTTACACTTCCAGAAAGTGACCCAAGCGTTTTGTTGGAGAAAATTGCCGAAACCTCATTAAACATGGTTTTTAAAGTAGACCTATCCGCAATGGGGCTTATAAATGAAGGTCCAAAACTATCGCTTTGCGAATTCTGATTAAATTGGTAAAACTTTGACTCGTAATTGAATCGATGCCCTATGGCCAAAAGAGTAGATTTGGCCTTAACAGAATCTTTTCTAGGCCTGACCAAATTAAGCTGATGGTCTAAAAAATAACGTTTACCTAAAATTCGGTTATCAGCTAACTGACCGTTAGCGCTATTAAATAAAACATCTATTCGAGACCTATCTAAAAACTCCTCTTCACCAGATTCAAACTGTAGGGCTTTTTCTGCAATGCCTCCATTTTCTTCCGTCTCAATATCTTGTGAGGCATAATGCCCTCTTACCCAATACCTATTATTGGCCGTTCTATAATTAAAGGTAGTTCTAAAAATACCCGCTTCGCTTTGGTCAAATTGATACTTGCCTAAGGATCTTGAACCTGTAAAAGCAATTGATACATTTAACCTTCTTGAGGTATTTAAGGTGAGCATCGCATCTAAAAACTGACCTTGCTCAAAGGTGGTCTTGAACATAAGTTCAGTTAAAGGCGTAGGAACATTAAAGTAGCGTACGTCTTCAACCTCTAAATATTTTTGGTTTTTAGCCGAAGCCCCTATTTTAGGATATACAGAACGATTTTCAAAATTCTTACCCAGAGAATTATAGGGCTGACCAACATTTGAAAATGGCATCAACTCAAAGTCATCTCTACGC
>CAYGUZ010000443.1:0-1901 GCA_964353215.1 uncultured Flavobacteriaceae bacterium | reverse complement strand
GCTAAATTACAGACCAATTAGAAAATTTAATTATAATAACCCTATTGAAGTCCTAGATAATAAGTGTGTTGCACTTATGGGTTGAACACAGCTTTTAAATAGATTTATAAAATGTATCTTTAAAACAAAC
This sequence comes from uncultured Flavobacteriaceae bacterium, assembly GCA_964353215.1. Taxonomy (GTDB): domain Bacteria; phylum Bacteroidota; class Bacteroidia; order Flavobacteriales; family Flavobacteriaceae; genus Croceitalea. Next base: position 1,771 of record CAYGUZ010000443.1, on the reverse strand, counting down.
CAAAACTCTATGAACTCTAAAATCATCTTTTGGTTTTTGTTTGTTTGTGTCATATCTCCCCCGCTCCGTGCCCAGCAAAATCAAAAATTGGATAGCCTTTTAAGAATCTATAACGGTCTAGAAACAGATTCATCAAAGGTGCATACTGCACATGCCTTATCCGAAATGTATTATCAAAGCGACCCGAAGCTTGCTCATACCTATTCAATGGAAGCCCTAAAAATGGCAAAACAACTGGACGATAAGGGTGGTATTGCCAAATCTTTTTACCGTTTAGGAAAATCGCTAATGATTGTACGAAAATTAGATTCTGCTAAAATTTATTTTGATAAATCCTTGCAACTATTTGAATCTCTAAAGGATCGTCGTGCAATAGGTCTTGTAACCTATGATAAAATACAGCTATTATATCTTACTCCAGATTATGAAGGAGCGTCGGTTGCCATCAGAAAAAACATAGCGAAGTACTCCACAGCACCTATAGACTCTTTAGTCTTACTAAAACTACATTTGATAAGTGCTAAAGTAAATATGCGGCAAACAACATATAAAGAAGGCTTTGAGTCAGCATTAAAAGCGCTGGCAATTGCAGAAAATTTAAATTTAGAAAATGAAAAAGTGAAAGTGAAAAGTGCGCTGGCCTCGTTATACCATTATACCAACAACAAAGCAAAATCTATTGAAATAAAAGAGGAGCTGCTCGACATCTATAAGAAACAAAACAACCAACGAAAAATAGGATTAACACTCAACGATTTAGGAAATTCAAACTACGTAATAGAAAACTATGACATCGCGCTAGAGTACTTACTTGAAAGCCTAACCTATTCCCGAGAAGTAGAAAATCAAGGACTAATTGGTATTACCTTATTTAATATTGGTAAAACTTACATTAAAATAGGCAAAACCCAAAAAGGCATTGATTATCTAAAAGAATCCATTGAACACTCTAGATATATTTCAAAACATGCACTTTCAGAATCTTGGGCGCTAAAACGACTAGGAGCCGTATACACTGAAGAATTAAACAAGCCAGACAAAGCCTTACCCTATCTTAACCGGGCAATTGCATTGGCAGACTCAATAGGAAATAAGGACGACCTCTATCAGTCGTATAGAGATCGTGCAAAAACCTATGCATCTTTAGGTGCCTACCAAAAAGCATTTGAAGATCACGAAAAGTACAAGACAATTAATGACACGGTCTACAATATTGAAAGAACCAAAGAAATAGAACGATTAAAGACCGAGTTTGAAACAAAAGAAAAAGAACAACAAATTGCGATACAAGAAAAAGAAATCACAGTTTTAGAGCAAAAAGCTTCTATCGGTAATTTGCAACGCATCTTAATGGGTATAGCCCTATTATTATCTGTAATCGGAATCTATGCCCTTCGCCAAAAAAATAAACGCAACAAACTCGAAAAAGAAAAGGTTGATGCCGAATTGGCCTTTAAAAAGAAAGAATTGACCACACATGCCTTGAATCTTGCTAGAAAAAATGAAACTTTAGAAAATCTTAAACTCAAGGCTCAAGAATTAAAAGAAAAGGAAAATACAGGAACTGGTTACAACCAACTCATCCAATCCATCAATTTTGATTTACAGGATGACAACAATTGGGAGAACTTTTCACGTTATTTTGAAGAAGTACATAAAGATTTTAATAGTAATGTGAAATTGAAATACCCTCAAGTTACCTCAAATGAACAGCGGCTTATGGCACTTTTAAAGATGAATCTATCTTCTAAAGAGATTCACAATATCCACA
>CAYGUZ010000442.1:1018-1910 GCA_964353215.1 uncultured Flavobacteriaceae bacterium | reverse complement strand
CACTAGTAGGGCTGTCTGCCGCAGTTCATGGAGCTGCCGAAGCTGCAAAAGATGTTGCTATGCAAGCAGCTGCAATGAATCCTGTTGCTTTAAACGAGGAAGGTGTTGACCAATCTGTTATTGATAAAGAAATTGAAATTGCAAAAGATCAATTACGTCAAGAAGGAAAACCAGAAGCAATGTTGGAAAATATTGCAAAAGGTAAATTGAAACGTTTTTTTAAAGACAACACTTTAATAAATCAGGACTTTATTAAAGATAATAAGCAAAGCGTTGCTCAATATGTAAAATCTGTCGATTCTAGTTTAGAAGTAACAGGTTTCTCTAGGGTCGCTCTAGGATAATTTCTTTTTATTTATAGAATAAAAACCCTGACCGCTAGGTCAGGGTTTTTTGTTTTACAATCTTCAATTTATCTCGAAATATCATAATATTTTTTGATTATTTTTGTTCCGATTTCATAAAAACGATAGATGCAATACAAAAGAATTCTTTTAAAGTTAAGTGGTGAAGCCTTAATGGGAGACCAGCAATACGGCATTGACCCAAAAAGAATTGCAGAATATGCAGAAGACATCAAAGCTGTAATGGCAAAAGGGGTGGAGTTGGCTATCGTCATAGGGGGCGGAAATATTTTTAGAGGGTTAGCCGGCGCAAGTCAAGGCATGGACCGTGTTCAAGGCGATCATATGGGCATGTTGGCAACCGTAATCAATAGTTTGGCTTTACAAAGTGCCCTTGAAATTCAAGGGGTAGAGACAAGGGTGCAAACTGCTATAAAAATCAATGAGGTTGCTGAACCCTTCATTCGCAGAAGAGCAATGCTACACCTAGAAAAAGGTCGCGTTGTAATTTTTGGAGGGGCTACTGGAAATCCTTATTTCACAAATGA
>CAYGUZ010000442.1:0-1008 GCA_964353215.1 uncultured Flavobacteriaceae bacterium | reverse complement strand
ACTGATTCCGCAGCTGTACTAAGAGCAATAGAAATTAAGGCAGATGTTATTCTAAAAGGCACCCGTGTAGATGGAATTTACACTTCAGATCCCGAAAAAGATAAGAATGCCACCAAATTTGACAATCTATCTTTTAAGGAAGCACTTAGCAAGGGATTAAAAGTTATGGATACCACAGCATTTACGCTAAGTCAAGAAAATGAACTACCAATAATTGTTTTCGATATGAATACTAGAGGTAATTTGATGAAAATCGTGTCAGGAGAAAGTATTGGAACACTTGTAAACGTGTAGTACTGGCACAATAATTGGTTGATGAATTAAAAAGAATACGATTATGAACGAAGACGTAACATTTATAATTGATACCACTAAAGAGGGTATGGAAGCTGCCATGACCCATCTTGAGAAAGCTTTTATAAAAATTAGGGCAGGCAAGGCCAGCCCTGTGATGCTTTCAACTGTCATGGTAGAGTATTACGGCTCACCTACTCCATTAGGCCAAGTTTCTAATGTAAATACACCAGATGCAAGGACCATTTCCGTTCAGCCTTGGGAAAAGAGTCTACTTCAAAACATAGAGACAGCAATAATGAATGCCAATTTAGGATTCAACCCTATGAACAATGGTGAAATGATTATTATTAATGTTCCGCCGTTGACCGAAGAAAGAAGGCGTGATTTGGTCAAACAGGCCAAGAGTGAAGCAGAAGATGCTAAAGTTAGTGTTCGTAGTGCAAGGCAAGAAGCAAATAAAGAGCTTAAAAAATTAGATATTTCAGAAGACCTCTTAGCTAATGCTGAAGTTGATGTTCAAACCCTGACCGACAACTATATTAAAAAAATTGATAGCGTATTCGAAGTTAAAGAAGCAGAGATAATGAAAGTATAATTTCTTCGTCTCTATATCTCGAGCCTTTCCTTAGGTACACAAGTAATGATTTTCTACCTTTACCAACAATAAAATTGAAATGCTAAAAAAGCTTTTTCAAGGATTTTGGGCGGGTC
>CAYGUZ010000441.1:0-1913 GCA_964353215.1 uncultured Flavobacteriaceae bacterium | reverse complement strand
TAACACAAGAACTACTGAAAATAAGTTGAAAATAGCACTAACATTATTTAAAAAAAGTGTCATATGGTTTTGGTCTAAAAAAGCGATTTTGTTAATCATTTTCTCATTAGTTGTAAAGCATTTAGCCGAGGATTACAATTTTCTAGATGTTAATTCGTAAATTCTGGAACAACTAAATCCAAATAATGTATATCCTTAAATAAAATATTCAAAATGGACAAGGCCCTACAAACCATGATTTCTAACATGTCTGAAAAAACTGGCAAATCGTTAGAAGAATGGAAATCAATCCTAAAAACAAAATCATTTACAAAACATTCTGAGGGGGTGAATTTTCTTAAAAAAGAGTACAACGTAACCCACGGTTTTGCAAATACCATTGTAACATTATCAAAAGAGGAAAATCAAGCCTCTGTTGATTTGGTAGAAGCGCAATACAAGGGTAAAGAAGTCTTATTTTCTATTTATGAAAAGCTATTAGAAGTAATTAAACCTTTTGGAAACGATATTACCATTACACCCAAAAAAGGAAGCGTTAGCATTATTCGAAAAAGACAATTTATACTCATAAAACCAGCTACAAAAACCAGAATAGATTTAGGCCTTAAACTAAAGGACAAACCAACCACAGATAGGCTTGGAGATTCTGGTCCTTTCGGTACAATGTGCACACATCGTGTACAATTGACATCAACAAAAGAAATAGATGCTGATTTAATCAATTGGATGAAAGAGGCTTACGAAAAAGCGATGTGATCTACTCCCCCATTGCTGCGGCAACAGCAGCGGACAACCTTTTATACGTTCCATTTTCCAATCGCTCACGAATACTGGAAAAAGCATCAAGAGTCTCTGAAATGTCTTCCATCGTATGCGTAGCCGTAGGAATTAAACGTAATAGTATCAATCCTTTAGGAATAACAGGATATACCACGATAGAACAGAAAATACCGTAATTCTCGCGTAAATCCTTTACCAAGGCCATAGCTTCTGGAATACTACCGTTCAAATATACTGGAGTGACGCAACTCGAGGTAGTGCCAATATCAAAACCACGTTCTTTAAGTCCGTTCTGCAGCGCATCTACGTTTTCCCACAATTTTGCCTTTAGTTGGGGCATAGTGCGCATCATATCCAAACGTTTTAATGCGCCTTTCACATAAACCATAGGCAATGATTTTGCGAACATTTGCGAACGTAGGTTATATTTTAAATAGTCGATAATTTCTTGGTCTGCAGCTACAAAGGCACCGATACTGGCCATAGACTTGGCAAAAGTAGCCAAATACACATCAATATCGTCTTGTACACCTTGCTCCTCGCCTGCCCCGGCCCCAGTTTTACCTAGCGTACCAAAACCATGAGCATCATCGACCAACAACCTAAAATTGAATTTTTTCTTTAAGGCTACAATTTCCTTCAAAATACCTTGCTCACCGCGCATTCCAAAAACGCCTTCTGAGATAACTAAAATACCTCCACCGGTCTGCTCTGCCATTTTTGTGGCCCGTTCCAAGTTTTTCTCTAAACTTTCGACATCATTATGCATAAAAGTAAAACGCTTACCCATATGCAGACGAACACCATCAATAATACAGGCATGTGCATCTACATCATAAACAATGATATCGTCTTTGGTAACCAGAGCATCTACAACTGACATAAAGCCTTGGTACCCAAAATTTAGTAAGTAAGAAGCTTCTTTACTTACAAATGTTGCCAATTCTCTTTCCAATTGCTCATGAAAATCTGTATGGCCACTCATCATTCGAGCGCCCATTGGGTATGCAGAACCATGTTCATGAGCTGCTTCTCCATCTACTTTTTTAACTTCAGGTAGGTTGGCGAGGCCTAAGTAATCATTAATACTCCAGGTTATGACCTCTTTTCCTTGAAACTTCATTCTATTCGAA
>CAYGUZ010000440.1:0-1927 GCA_964353215.1 uncultured Flavobacteriaceae bacterium | reverse complement strand
TTTCACCTAGTATACAACCCTATGTTTTATACGATTTTTCTCGCACAACTGCTCAGCGCCGTCTTTTTCGGGACCTTCACCGACCATCATCAACTTTGCGGGTATTTTCTCTTGAATTTTCTTGAAAACTTGAATAACATCAGGTATGCGCTTAACTTTTCTAAAATTACTGATATGGGTAACTATTTTTTCGTCTTCATTCGCCATAAGGGAACGCTGACAATCCGTATAATCTGGACTATACTTTTTCTTGTCGATAAAATTCGGAATGACCGCTATCTTTTTTTCAACATCAAAAATTTCAAGCGTACTTTTTTTTAGATTTTCAGAAACCGATGTTACTACATCTGATTTATTTATACTAAATGTAACCGCTGGTTTATAAAAAGGATGCTTACCGACTAGGGTAATATCCGTTCCATGAAGTGTAGTTATCATGGGAATATAAATATCTTCTTCTTGAAGCATTTTTTTTGCCATATAACCTGCATAAGCATGAGGTATGGCATAATGCACGTGCAGCAGTTCTATGCCGAACATTTTAACAGTATCTACCAACTTGCTGGAAAGCGCTAGTTCATAAGGCTGATATTTGAATAAGGGATAGTCGGGCACATTTACTTCATGAAAATGAATGTTGTTACCCAACAATTCTAAACGTACTGGCTGCTTGTAAGTGATAAAATGCACTTCATGACCACGTCCTGCCAAGGCTATGCCCAACTCGGTTGCCACTACTCCACTCCCCCCAAAGGTCGGGTAACATACTATAGCTATCTTCATAGGTATAAAATTAGCTTATATTTTAGTTGCTAATTGATAAGAGAATCATAAATCGCCTGCTGAATCCTTGTTCGCAGTCCTGATTTTACCAGAATATTATTTCTTGATGATGGATAAGTTCTGTTTGACAAAAACACATACACCAATTCTTCATCTGGATCAGCCCAAGTATAAGTGCCTGTAAAACCACTATGCCCAAAGCTTTTACGGGATACGCAGCCGCAGGTTGGCCCACTATCTTTTAACTGCGGTTTATCAAACCCGACTCCTCTTCGAACATCTTTATCGCAGAAATAACATTTATTGAATTTTTCAACGGTCCTTGAATCTAAGTAGCGTTCGCCCCCATACCGTCCACCTTGTAGATACATCTGCATTATTTTCGCTACATCGTTAGCGTTGCTAAATAGCCCGGCGTGGCCTCCTACTCCATTTTGCATAGCGGCTCCCATATCATGAACATAACCTTGAACGGTTTCATACCTATAGTAATTATCCTCTTCCGAGGGTACTATACGCTGTTTTTTGAACTTCTCTAAAGGATTGAAGCTCGTGTTCGTTGCACCCAAAGATTTTAAGAGAAAATCGTCAATAAGAACATCAAGTCTTTTACCTCTAGTTTCCTCAATGTATTTTTTAAAGACATAGTAGGCAACATCACTATATCGGTACCTATTTGATTTTAACTCTTGACGCCCGATTCTATCATAAATAGAATCTTTATAAGCATCTGTTAAATACAATTTATCCGTAACTTTTATAGAAAAACCTTCAGAGGGTCTGTTGCGATAAAACTCACTCGACGGTTGACGTTTTTTGTCTAAAGTACTGGCGTAAAAGGCAATCCACGCAGGTAACCTTCCATAATGGGACAAGGCCTTTAAAACGGTGACATCTTTAAGCTCTGACTCGGCATATTCAGGAATCAAGTCTTCAAAGGTATTGTTCAATTTAATCTTGCCCTCCTCTTCCATCTTCATAATTAAAGGTAGTGTGGATAAGATTTTTGTCAAGGATGCCAAATCATAGATATGGTCATCAGTTATGCTATCTGTACTTTCATAAGTTGGCTTTCCAAAGTTTTTTTGGTAAACAATTTTGCCTTTTCTTGCCACAACTATTTGAGCCCCAGGAAACATTAAGG
>CAYGUZ010000439.1:0-1929 GCA_964353215.1 uncultured Flavobacteriaceae bacterium | reverse complement strand
CTTAAATGAGTCCGACAAGATGAAGGATAATTTAGAATTGTATCCGTTTGTGAAAACCAATACGAGAAAAACTTTACTAGAGCCTATTATTGAAAGGCGTTTGGCAGAGGATATAGAACAAAACAGACTTAAAGATGAGTAGAAAAGATGTTCAAAATATCAGTTTAAATTCTTCAGTAACGGTTAAAACAGAGGCAATTACGAATCAAAATACCGAAGTATTCGAAACTGCTGAGAAAATAAAGTTAAAACCTTCGTTTACCAAAGAGGATATTACTGCCGCAACGCATTTGGATTTCGCTGCCGGAATTCCACCTTACCTCCGTGGCCCATATTCTACAATGTATGTACGAAGGCCTTGGACGATTCGCCAGTATGCGGGATTCTCTACGGCCGAAGAAAGTAATGCATTTTATAGAAGAAATTTAAAAGCCGGGCAAAAAGGATTGTCCGTCGCCTTTGATTTACCTACGCACCGGGGCTATGATAGCGACCATGAACGCGTTATTGGCGATGTTGGTAAAGCCGGGGTTGCTATTGACTCCGTTGAGGATATGAAGATTTTATTCGACGGTATTCCTTTAGATAAGATGTCAGTTTCAATGACCATGAACGGTGCCGTACTTCCTATCATGGCCTTTTATATTGTGGCTGCAGAAGAACAAGGCGTTGACAAAGCATTGCTTGCTGGAACTATTCAAAATGATATTCTGAAAGAGTTTATGGTGCGGAATACCTATATCTACCCCCCGAAACCCTCCATGCAGTTGGTGGCTGATATTTTTGAATATACGAGTCAATTCATGCCAAAGTTTAACAGTATAAGCATCTCTGGATATCATATGCATGAAGCAGGCGCATCCGCAGATATTGAATTGGCATATACCTTGGCTGATGGATTGGAATACATAAAAACAGGACTTAAAGCCGGACTGGAAATCGATAATTTCGCTCCGCGTCTATCATTTTTTTGGGGAATTGGTATGAACCATTTTATGGAGATTGCCAAAATGCGGGCCGCACGAATGCTTTGGGCCAAATTGGTAAAGCAATTTGATCCTAAAAATCAAAAATCATTGGCATTACGCACGCATTGCCAAACCAGTGGATGGAGTTTAACGGAGCAAGATCCATTTAATAATGTAGCCAGAACTACCGTTGAAGCAATGGCGGCTACCTTAGGGGGAACGCAGAGTCTACACACCAATGCCCTAGATGAGGCAATAGCATTACCCACGGACTTTTCGGCACGTATTGCCCGCGAAACTCAAATATTTCTTCAAGAAGAAACAAAAATCACAAAAACTGTCGACCCATGGGCAGGTAGTTATTACGTTGAATATTTGACAGACCAGTTGGCGCAAAAAGCATGGGCTTTACTTGAAGAGGTAGAAAAACTCGGAGGGATGACCAAGGCCATTGAGGCGGGTATTCCTAAAATGCGTATCGAACAGGCCGCAGCTAGAAAGCAAGCACGAATCGATAGCGGACAAGATGTAATCGTTGGCGTCAATAAATTTGGGTTAGAAGAAGAAGATGACCTTCAAATTTTAGAGGTAGATAACCAAGAGGTACGACGACAACAATTAGAGCGATTGGCATCCATTAAAGAATCCAGGGACGAAAAAGCAGTAAATATGGCTTTGGCAGAGTTAACCGAAGCTGCCAAACTAAAGATGTCATCTGGCGATGAAAACTTGCCTGCGGATAAAAATTTATTAGCTTTAGCGGTAAACGCAGCCCGCCTAAGAGCTACATTAGGGGAAATTAGTAACGCCCTCGAAGAAGTTTTTGGAAGGCACAAAGCTGTAATCAAATCATTTTCAGGAGTGTATTCTAAAGAGATTAAGCAAGATGAGAGCTTTATAAAGGCGAAAAAAATGGCCGACGTTTTTGCAAAGCAAGATGGCCGCAGGCCTCGTATAATGA
>CAYGUZ010000438.1:0-1929 GCA_964353215.1 uncultured Flavobacteriaceae bacterium | reverse complement strand
ATGTACAAGTGCGACATTGGTTAAAAATCCTTTTTCGTTAGGCTGAATCATGGTCGTGTGTTCTAAACCCATAGGCGTAAAAATGTATTCATCTGCTAATTTTGCAATTGGTTTATTTAATGCATCCTCTAGCGCCATCTGCACGATGGTATAACCACCTCCACTATATTTCCAATTACTACCTGGTGTAAATAAAAATTCAATCTCTTTATTATATCTTGGTAATTGGCCTAAAAGGCTTTGTTTTAGGGTAGGAATGGTATCGCCTTCATAAAAATCGGCAAAGCCGTGTTGACTTGTCCCAGCCGTGTGGTTTAAAAATTGCTTCCATGTAGGACTGTTATTTTCTGTAAACTGACTTTGAGGTAGGTTCCAACGTTTTAGATAATTATCAATTGGATCATCTAAATTAATCAACCCCTTTTCTTCTAGAATATGGCACAAAAGTGCTGTAATCGGTTTTGCAATAGACGCTGTTGAAAAAGCTGTATTTGCATCTATCTTTTCATTAGAAATTGATGATTTTACCCCGAATTGATTTGTATAGACGACTTCGTAATTTTCAAAAACAACAATACTAAAACCGGCAAGATTATGTTGCTTTAACTGCGCATCAATAGCAAGACTATCGGTAAGAAAAGTATATGATTTTTTTTTATTGTTATCTTTTGTGTTGGTTTGGCAACTTACTATTGCGAACATCAAAAATATTAGGTGTATAAATTTTTTCATTTTTAATTTTATTAGTGTTTAAATTTTACCACAGTACAGTCTTATAAATATCATTCAACAACGCCTGTCTTAGTTTGGAGTTACGTTGATTCAATAAAATAATAATACCCCAATTTTTAGTGCGGTCATAGCATAATACGGATGATTGCCCCATAGTATCTCCAGATTTCATATACATTAGGTTCTCACCATCTTTTAAAATGCCTAGCCCAAGACCTATCTCCCTACCATTCTTGGCATACACTACTTTCTCGCTTAAAAGGGAAGCGTCATAAATTGTATTTCCTTTATTTAAAATAGCTTTTAAGTATACCATCATATCCGATGCATTAGATTTTACAAGTCCGGCAGAAGCCACTATATTCCATATAAAAAACTCTTGCTCGCCACCTTCGGGGTTGTATGCTTTGGTTTTGTGGGAGATATCAAACTCTTTGGTATAGGTGTCAGATAACTGTAAAGGGATAAGAATCTTTTCACGAAGTACCGCATCATAGGTCTTACCATAGGCTTTAGCCAAAATTTGCCCTAAAAGTACGTACCCAAGTGTGGAATATCGATACGTTCCATAATCTTCTAATACTGTTGCGCTATTCACTAAACCTGTTAGTGTCTCTATCGTTACAGCGGCTGTTGGTTGTTGTGGATTATCGGCAATCAGTTCTTCAAAATCAATATCAGGAAGACCAGATTGATGGGATGCTAAATCTGAAATTTTTATAGTATTTCTAAGTCTTGGTTGCAATACAAATTCGATCGGTAGATACGTGTCGATTACATCACTCAAAGCAAACTTATCTTCTAGTACCGCCTGGGCAATTAAATTTCCAGTCATAATTTTAGTAATGGAGCCCAGCTCAAAAACAGAGTTTCTGTTAACGGCCACTTTACTGTCTTTGCTTATAGCTCCATAAGCCGTATAATATTCTTGATTTTGATGAATAAACCCTACACTTATCCCTATTTCTGGATTTTCTGTATGATGTTTTTTTACGATGGAATCTATTTGTTCCACCATTGTGGTCTGTGCCAATACTACATTACCGAAAATAAGCAGTGCGATTACAAGTTTATACTTTCTTATTAGAGTCTTCATATCCTTTTTTTAGTTTTTTAATTTTCGTTACCATCGCTTTGGCATTTACGTTTGTGCCCCCAAGGGCAATTGCTTTTTTGTAATTCTTCAGTGCCAGATCA
>CAYGUZ010000437.1:0-1943 GCA_964353215.1 uncultured Flavobacteriaceae bacterium | reverse complement strand
GCTAAAAGATTTTGATACTTCACAATTAGATGATACCCTAGACTATTTTGGACTGGATAGGAGTAAGCGCCAGATTTTTATGCTCCTTGCAGACCATATTACCCATCATAGAGGGCAAATGCTGGTGCATTTACGTTTAAACGGTTTGGTGCCGCCTAGATACGTTTTGTATCAATAAACCAACTAAAATTGCTTTCTTGCTCTTTTATTTCTGCTGCTTCTAAAATTTCTACCGTCTTTGGTTAAGTAACCGATTAAACCTAAAGCCAAACTAAGAGCAATGACAGTCACCATCATATAAAGTGCCTCACTAGGTATATCCATATTTCTAAAATACAAATAAAAATTGAATTTTATCTGATTTAATTCACTGATAGTTATATGGTTACTGTCTTTTTAGTCTAAGTGGAAAATCACTGTTTTATAAAATACCTGTTTTCAGGGAGTTTAGGTTTTGTTTTTTGAGAGAAATTTGTTCTGTAATAGTTAAAATAGTTCAATAGTAATTTCGTTTTTATAAAAAACCAACCACATGATTGTATTCGGACACCGCTCTACCCATCTTAAATCGGCACAACTACGAAATGTAAAATGCCCAAATTGTGAAACACAAGACCAAATGACCGCTAGCGTTTATGGTCGCCATGTACATGTTTTTTGGATTCCTGTTTTTCCAGCAGGTAAAATAGGAGTGTTTGAATGTCAGCATTGCCACAAAGGTTTCAAGAAAAATGGCTTGGGAGAAGATGGCAAACTAGCCTATAAAAATTTTAAGAGTACTGTAAAGCATCCGTTATGGAAGTATTCTGGATTGGCCATTATTGCGCTTTTAATTTGCTGGGGCGTTTATGCTTCAAAGCAAAAAGAAGATAAAGTATCAGAATTGGTGCAAAACCCTGTGATGTTCGATACATATACTTTTAAAACAGAGACCGGATATTATTCCACCTTTAAGGTCGTAGAAGTCTTTAAAGACAGTATGTATGTTAATTATAACAATTACGAAACGGATAGATCTTCTGGTGTTGATAAAATAGATTTACAGAAAAACTATAGTGATCAAATTTATGTACTTACAAACAATGATATCTTAAATATGCACCAAAAAGGTCATATTAAAGATATCGAACGTAAATAGTTGCATTTTAAAATGCAAAGCAAATTGCGCTTAGCTCGTATTTTATATTAACTTTAGTGTGAGGCTAAAGTAATGGCGCAATTCATAAAAATATATAGTGAAAACCCAAACCCAAAGGAAATTGCGAAAGTAGTTAGAGTACTTCGTGATGGTGGTTTGGTAATTTATCCTACCGATACGGTGTATGGTTTAGGTTGTGATATCACCAAGTCACGTGCCCTTGAAAAGATAGCGAGAATAAAAGGGATAAAATTGGCGAAGGCCAATTGGTCTTTCATATGTGCCGATTTGAGTAACCTGTCGGACTACGTAAAACAAATAGATACTGCAACGTTTAAAATTCTCAAACGCGCTTTACCTGGTCCATATACTTTTATATTGCCGGGTAATAACAATCTGCCAAAAGACTTTAAAAAGCGCAGTACAGTTGGTATTCGAGTACCTGAAAATAGCATTGCCCAGGCTTTGGTAAACGAGTTAGGTAACCCTATAGTTTCTACATCTATCAGAGATGATGACGATGTTTTGGAGTATACTACGGACCCAGAACTTATATTTGAAAAATGGCAAAATTTGGTAGACGTGGTCATTGACGGAGGCTATGGCGATAATGTGGCATCTACTGTTATAGATTTATCGTTACATCCGCCAGAAGTAGTTCGTGAAGGTAAGGGTAGTTTAGATATTTTATAAAAAAAGGCAGCCAATTGGCTGCCTTTTAATTTCTTTATTGAAAAGGAATATTTAATTTCCTCCACCGTTAATGGCAGGGTCTTTCATTCCTTCTTCTATCATGCTGTAGAAC
>CAYGUZ010000436.1:0-1952 GCA_964353215.1 uncultured Flavobacteriaceae bacterium | reverse complement strand
TTTTATGCCAGGGCCAGAATCTTTTATGGTGATTTCAACGTCATTATTTTTTGGTGTTATTTGCACAATAACCGCTCCATTTTTAGGTGTGAATTTTAGTGCATTATCCATTAAATTTTGAATGGCTCTCTCAACCAAAGAAATGTCGGCAAACACCAACGGTATTCCTTTGCCCATCTCTAGTTTTAGATCGATGTTTTTTTGTTCTGCCAAAAGAGCATAGTTTCTATGGATATCATTGGCCAACTCACTGATTAAAAAGGCCTCCTTTTGAGGCTCAATTTGGTTTGCTTCTAATTTTGAATATTCAAACAACTGGGCAATAAGTTTTGAGAGTCTTTCTCCACTGGCATTAATAGTTTTTAGATAGTTCAAACGCTCTTTTTTTGATAAGTCCTCATCCTTCATTTGAAGCGTTTCGATATACCCTTGAATAATAGAAAGAGGTGTTCTTAAATCATGGGAGATATTTGCAATGAGTTCTCTACGCAATTTTTCTACAGATTTAATTTTATCAATGTCTCCAAGAATGGTTTCTGCCATTTCATTATAGGTAGTGGTAACGCCGGCTAAGTCACTTTTTTCAGCATCTTTAATACGATACTCAAGGTCACCTTGTTGAAAGCGTTTGGCAGCAAACACCAGTTCGCGTAAATTTTTGGTAAGATACCATACGGATAGAATGCCAAGTATTGCCGCAAAAAAGAGTGTTACTACTAAGGAGCCTAAGCCTAATTTGAGTACATAGCTATTAAATAAAGATGCTCTGGTCGTTAAGTATTCTTCCCCTGCCAGAACAATATAAATGTACCCCTCTTTTTCACCCTTTGTAAATTTGGCTGCTGAAAACACTTTCTTATTGTCAAGATTTTTAGGGTCATCACCAAGAATATAATTTTGACCTTTAGAATTAATGAACGCTTTAATCGGTTCTAGCGAAATTCTTTTTTGATCGGTCTCGGGGGCGTTATGGTCTAAAACCACAGAGTACTGTACATGGCCATCCATATCCAATAGATATACCTCAATAGCTCGGTTTACGGCCATCATATCATGCATGATATCACCAAACAGGGCTTTGTTTATGGCTCCGGAACTATCAATTGGACTTGCATCAACAAATTTTTCGTCAATTAAATCTTGGGCAAGATTAGCATGCAGTCTTTGAGTGGTTTCGTAAAAATATTGATTGGATAGGTAAATAGTGGCGATGGTATAGCCCAATCCTGCCAATAATAAGATAGCTAAGAAAGAGAGCGTTAATTTTTTGACCAATCTATTTGAAAGTATGCTGTTGCTCATAATTCTTCATTGAATTTATAACCCACTCCCCATGTGGTTAAAATAAATTTAGGATTGCTCATATCGGGTTCTATTTTAGAGCGTAGCCGGTTGATGTGAGAGTTGACGGTATGCTCGTACCCTTTAAAATCGTAACCCCAAATTAGATTTAACAATTTGGTACGGTCATAACTTTTTCCTGGATTTGAGGATAGTAAAACCAACAATTCAAATTCTTTGGGCGAGAGTTCTACCTTAATACCGTTAAGAACTACCTTTCGCATTTCAACATCAACCGACAAATTTTGAAAATGCATAATTTTTTCACTTGTAGTGTTCACTTCTTCTTTGACCGACATTTTTTCCCTTCTAAAAATGGCTTTAACACGAGCAATAAATTCCCTTACACTAAAAGGTTTAGTTAAATAATCGTCGGCACCGACCTCTAGTCCTAGCACCTTGTCAATTTCTTCAGAACGAGCGGTGAGCATTATTATAGGAGACTGCACATTATTGGCCCTGATCTTTTGGCATACTTCGATACCATCCATTTCCGGAAGCATTACATCTAAAATAATAAGGTCAGGAACTTGCTCAATAGCTTTGCGAAGTCCGTCGTCGCCCTGTGTTGCCGAGGTTATCGAACAGCCCAAATCTTTCAAGTGTATTTC
>CAYGUZ010000435.1:0-1956 GCA_964353215.1 uncultured Flavobacteriaceae bacterium | reverse complement strand
TTTTGTTATTGCTTCGAACACTTTTTTAAGTTCTTTTTTAATTAATTGAAGGGATAACTGACAACCGCGTTCCTCAGGATTTTTAGGAGTGATAATTTCGAGTTCGTTTTCTAAAAAATAGCTCAATAAATACTCCAAATAACCTGTAAGTTGAATTGATTTTTTATGAAGTTTTTCTATACCTACTTCATCAAAAATATCGAGTGAGGCCTTTATTGCGGCCAGGGATAAAATAGGCGGATTACTCAATTGCCAACCTTCGGCCCCGGCAATAGGACTAAACTCATCGCGCATGCCAAAACGAGTCGCTTTATCATGGCCCCACCAACCTGCAAATCGTGGCAAATCAAAAGACTTTGCGTGCCGTTCGTGTATAAAACAACCACCTACACTGCCAGGGCCGCTATTCAAGTACTTATAGGTACACCACGCTGCAAAATCTATGTTGGAATCATGTAGTTCTAGCTTTAGATTACCAGCGCCGTGCGCCAAATCAATACCTACCATGCAACCTTTTTTGTGACCTATTTCGGCTATACGCTTAATATTAAAAACCTGACCTGTGTAATAATTCGGACAACCAATAAGAATTAGGGCGATTTCATTTCCTTCCGTCTCAATTTTGCGTTCAATATCCTCATGTCTTAGCAGGGTTTCACCGTTTCTTGGTTTGAGTTCTAATAGCCCATCTGGATATCCATGAAATTTTAATTGCGATTCGACTGCATACCTATCAGAAGGAAAAGCATCCGACTCTATTAAAATCTTATAACGCTCTTTCGTAGGTCTATAAAATGTCGCCATCAACAAATGCAAATTCACACTTAAAGTATTCATAACCACCACCTCAATGGGCTTGGCACCCACTATTCTGGCCATCTTATCGGTTAAGAACTCATGGTAAGGCAACCATGGGTTCTTAGCATTTAAATGCCCCTCTACACCATAATTTGCCCAATCATCCAACTCTTGTTGAATATATTGCTTTGTTATCTTTGGCTGTAGCCCCAAAGAATTACCACATAAATACGTGTGAGCTGCTCCATTTTCTTGTTTGGGTATATGAAATTTTTTCCTATAAGAACCCAATTCGTCTTGTGCATCTTGCTCTTGAGCGTAAACCAAGCTATGCTTCATTATATCTTTTTCTTAACTCTGTTATAAAAGGCATCAATATTGTCTCCGCACAACCATCTTGCAACGTTTTTATCCCAGATTTCTTCGTGCTGCTTTTTCGTGATGATTGCTTCCGCAACTGCTAAATCCAATAATTTACCTGGGTATGATGATTGTTTCTCGCTCTCCATTTCCCCTAGTGGATAAGGATCATCCAACCCAAGTATTAACTGATCCGTTCCTTTTTGACGGCGTACCATCAACTCAAATGAAATAGTATCGTGCACGAGTGTATCGAAATAAATATTTGGATGACCTAGGGCTTTTCTCGGGCGCGACTGTCCTTCAAAAAGGTCTGGTCTACCATCGAATCCTTGTGTTCTTCTGCCAATATTCAAGTGGTTTAGTTGACCACCATGAGCAAAACAGACCCGTATATCAGGATACTTGTCATACAAACCGTCTAAAGTGTAAAAGTGGTAGGCATCTGCGCACTGCGCCAACATCCAAACCAGGTGAAAACGCCAAGATTGGTTCTCTAGTTGAATAAATTTCTCTCCATCGTATGGATGAATTTCAATGGCCAGTTTAAATTTATTGGCCAATTCAAAAATTGGTGCTGTTTCTTTATCAAAAATTCCGCGCCAGGTGCCTATAGAATCCATATAGTGCGTTGGCAAACACAATACCTGCATACCAAGTTCTTCAACGCAACGCTCTATTTCCCAACATGCCCCATCGATAAAGCCAGCGTGTACAACAAAGCCACAAGTAAATTTTGTAGGATGATCGTGCTGCACTTTTGCATTAAAATCATTTTGAAATCTTAAAGCATATTTC
>CAYGUZ010000434.1:0-1967 GCA_964353215.1 uncultured Flavobacteriaceae bacterium | reverse complement strand
AAACTGTTGAGGGTCACACCTCCGGGGGTTCGAATCCCTCTTTCTCCGCTTAGCGAAAGCTCAGTTTCAGAAATGAAATTGGGCTTTTTTGTTTTAATGAATGTAATTCTTGCAAATAGATTGAAATTAAAAGGCTTAAAGTTGTCAGTGCATTTTTAAGCTTTATTGTAAGGTGTCTGTGATAACAGGATATGAATCTCTCTCTCTGAGCTAAGAAAACCTATAATTATAGTAGCGTTATAGTAGCGTTTTCTAAAATAAGTTTAGTATAATCACACAAAATGCACAAATTTCGCGTAATAAAGAAATAAGCTGACAAATGTCATCTTTTGGCTTAGTGCTTAAGTATAGTTTTGCTTAAATATTAATTAAAACATCAAAACTATGAGTACCTTATATGCAAAAATCAATACAGACTGGAACCAAAATTTCATAGGTTATTCTGCAATCGCTATTATTCTTTCCACTTGTTTAGGCTCCATGGCGGTTTTAACGACAATGATGCAAGGTAATGGTTTAACGCAGATGATTCAAATTTTTATTGCTGTTACGGCATGCAGTGCCCACAATGCTTCAATTCTTACCGTGCAAAAACCATCACTAGTTTTAAAATTGCTTATTCTAAGCGTAATCATTAGTATACTGGTCATGTTGTTAAGCATCAGCTAAGCGAATTAATTATTTTACATATCTCAAAAAGCTTTGCTTAATAGCAAAGCTTTTTTGTTTTTACCTTTGTACCCAATTACAAATTGCTTTGAGAGAAACAAGAATCAACAAGTATCTTAGTGAAGTAGGTTACTGCTCAAGAAGGGCCGCCGATAAACTTATTGAACAAGGTAGGGTGACCATAAACGGTAAAATTCCGGAAATGGGAACTAAAATTGTTGAAGGAGATTTGGTTCAAGTTGATGGGCAGCCCATAACAGTGCCAGATGACCAACCAGTTTATTTGGCATTTAACAAACCCGTTGGCATTGTTTGCACGACCGATACTAGAAGAGAAAAAAATAATATCGTTGACTTTATAAATTATCCTAAACGCATTTTTCCTATAGGTAGGTTAGATAAGCCAAGTGAGGGGTTGATATTTATGACCAATGATGGTGATATTGTAAATAAAATACTCCGGGCACGCAATCATCATGAAAAAGAATATCTAGTTACAGTAAACAAGCCTATTACTAGAGATTTTATCACTAAAATGGAAAATGGAGTGCCAATTCTTGATACCGTTACTAGAAAGTGTAAAGTTGAAAAAATAACAGAGACACAGTTTAAGATAATCCTCACCCAAGGACTAAACCGCCAAATTAGAAGGATGTGTGAACATTTAGATTATAGGGTAAGAAAACTAAAGCGTGTCCGTATCATGAATGTGCATTTAGATGTACCTATTGGCAAATGGCGTTATTTGACAAATGCTGAACTAAAAGAAATAAATAGGTTGGTTTCAGAATCTTCAAAGACACATTTCTAGGGTAAACTACATTCATTACCGGACTAATCAGTCTGCCCATATCGACAATAACTCCGCTTAAAGACTAAAAATACCGTTAAAACGTAAAACCTATGAGAAATTCATAAGTATTGGGTGAAATTCTATGTTGATATTTGTACTGTATTAACGTCCTAAATCTTAATGCTATGAAATCTTCCCCCAAGAACAAATTGACTGTAATCGTAATCGGATTAGCGTTCGCCTTAAATCTAAACGCGCAGCGAAAAGTAACAGAGGCAGACAAAAGAGTCGATGATTATTTAGAACTTCTGAAACAAGGTTATTCTGAAATTGAAATCTTTCAAGACCTGGGCAATGTAAACTTTCTTACCGAAAACTATGAAGCTGCCATTTTTTGGTATGAAAAGCTACAGAATAGTGTGCAGATTGGTAGTTTGAGCAGTAGTTACCAACAGCGCTATGAATATCCCAAAGTAAAACTTAAGCGATATCATACCAATTAAAA
>CAYGUZ010000433.1:0-1987 GCA_964353215.1 uncultured Flavobacteriaceae bacterium | reverse complement strand
AACAAGCACGATCATACCCAATAGTATAGGCTTTTTCGATGCCTTTTTTATCAAGTATTCCTATATGCTCCAACTCTTGTGGTTCTATAAGTACGTCGCATTCTCCTATTTTTTCCCTACAAGAAGCATAAATCATTAGACCTGTAATTCTTCCTGTTAATTGGAAAGAATTGTTCAAATCTTTCTTTTTAAGTGTCCCATTAATAGAAACATTGCTACCAATAATAAGCTCGCAATTTTTTTCCAGATATTCTTTGGGGAAATTATTCATAATTCCGCCGTCTGCATAAAGTATCCCATTTACTTCAACAGGGCTAAAAATTGGACTCAAAGCTGCGGACGCCAGTAGTGGCAAAATAAGCTCTCCTTTGGTAAAGACCTTTTCTTTTCCGTTCATTAAATCGGTAGCGACAACATATAAAGGTTTAGAGAGCGCTTCAAATGTATCTGTGGAAAAGTGTTTCTGAAATACGCTGGCAAACTTTGTAGTGTCTATGAATCCTGGCTTTCCAATAGCAAAGTAATTGTATTGAAACAGCGGCGTGTCTTTAAAGAACTGAAGCATTTCATCAGTGCTGTTTCCGTTGGCGTAAAGAGCCCCTATCAAAGCCCCAACACTCGCCCCGGCAATTTCATGTGCCTCAATATCCCTTTCTTGCATTGCCTTTAATAGGCCAATATGTGCCATGCCACGGATACCGCCCCCAGATAAAACTAGTCCGATTTTTTTATTTGAAGTTGCTAAATTTTGCACCTTTTTCTCTTTTGTGTTAAAGTTAATCCCATTCCCTGAATTTTAACAATCTTGCCCGTAATCTTTTTATTAGGGTTTCGACCAAAACCGCTATTAAGTTTTTATCGTAAGTTTACGTAACAATAGCCAAGTCTTGTTAAAAGCCGTTCAACATAACACTGCAATCCTAATTTTTGCCCATTCTGCGTCACAAGAATTTGAGCAAAAACCTTTTGCTAAAAGTGCAGTAGTATTTGAGGCACTTAACAAAGAGACCTTGAACAAGGTCAAAAAAACAAAGCTTCCATATTTCCATTTTACAGAAAAAGAGCAGTTCGGAAACTCTTTTGGAGAACGTTTTGTAAATGCCATTCAAAAAGTTTACGAAAAAGGGTATAAAAACATCATTACCGTAGGCAACGATAGCCCTCAACTAAAAACATCGCATTTACTTAAAGCTTACAAGCAACTTCAATTAGGAAAAACGGTTCTAGGGCCAACATTCGATGGTGGTTTCTACCTCATGGGGCTTCACAAATCAAACTTTGACGCCTCTCTTTTCTTAAGGCTTCCGTGGCAACGTTTCGGCCTATTTAATAGAATTTCACAATTATTTGAAAACAGCAATTCACACCTCCATAGGCTACCTGTTTTTGAGGATATTGATAGTGTAATGGATGTCGTTAAACTCCTTGGTTTTTCAAAATCGATTGCAACTACCATTCTAAAAATACTTCGCGCCATTGAAGAAAAGGTTTTAAAAGTTTTTAGCGCGAGAGCATTTAACTATTCCGATTCATATTCTTCTACTTTGTTCAACAAGGGCTCACCGGTTTTGCTTCATCTTCTATAAACATTTCTCTCGGCCAATTGGCCACAAGACTAACTTTTATACAAACAAATGAAGTATTATTTACTGAGCGTATTGCTGCTTTTTGTGGTGGTATTAAACGCTCAACAAACCATATCAGGTCGCGTAAGTGACACTAATAATATTGGAATACCCTATGCCAATATTTTAGCAGTAGGAACACGGACTGGAAGCACAACAGATGAAAATGGAAACTATGAAATTACTGTTATAGAAGGTGTTTCTCTTTTAGAATTCTCTGTTCTCGGATACAAAACACAGACTGTTTCCATTGCAAATCAAACCACGATCAACGTACAATTAGAAGAATCTTTTGAACAACTAAATGAAGTGGTGCTAACCGCTTTGGGTCTTAAACGAGAGACTAAAGAACTGGGTTATGT
>CAYGUZ010000432.1:0-1993 GCA_964353215.1 uncultured Flavobacteriaceae bacterium | reverse complement strand
AAAGATAACACCAGAAGACTATCAACTTTGGCTGCCCTTTTATCAAAATCCAGCTTCGACACAATATTGGAACGGTCTGCCGAAGAATCCAGAACAAGCCTGCAAAGAACAATTTGAAAGTATTTTTGAAAGATACGAGCAACATTTAGGAGGTATGAATGCATTGCTCCTTAAAACCACCAATGAACTTATTGGCATGTGCGGCTTATTAATTCAAACTGTTGATAATGTAACAGAATTAGAAATTGGCTATTCTATTTTACCCAAATATTGGCGTAAGGGCTTTGCGTTCGAAGCAGCCAAGAAATGTAGAGATTATGCCTTTCAACACGATTTGACCAAATCGCTTATCTCTATTATTCACGTCGACAACATTCCTTCTCAAAAAGTAGCTTTAAAAAATAAAATGCTATTGGATAAAACCACCACTTATAAAGAAAACCCGGTGCATATTTTTAGGGTTACCAAATGAATATTCGTTACTTTTCTCGACAATTTAAACATATGGTTTAGATGAATATCGCCCATTACACCATTCTTATTGATAGTACTTCACAGATCGATACTTTTCTAAATCAGTTGTTGAATGATAAATTACTTCCTGATTTTAGTGAATTGAGGGAGAAAACCGGCTCCTTATTTTCAAGTTCAAGAATAGCCTATTACCTTGATAAAGAAGAAAAACATGGCGTAAAACTAATTACAAAAAACACTTCGCAATCTTTGATTACCATGAGCAGTGGTGAACGAAAAAAAGCATTGCTCAATTATATTTTAAAAAACGCACCCGACTATTTGATAGTGGTTGATCCCTTTGATAATTTAGACCATAATCATCAAAAAGAACTTAAAGAAAAATTGCTGACCCTAGCTGTAGGTTTACCTATGATCCAAATTATAAATCGAGTCGAAGACCTTTTACCGTTACCGGCAAATTACGCGAAGTTAGAGGGTGATAAACTAATTCACTTTGATAGTAAAACACATCTTTTAAGCGAGACTATCAAAACAAAAAGCACTTTTTTTAAATTAAATATTCCCAGACCCTTAAACGCCCAATCGTTTAAAGGCATTAATCTGGTGAAGCTTAGAAATGTATCGGTCAGTTTTAATGACAAACCCGTTTTGTCAAATATCAGCTGGCAGATACGTTCAGGGGACTTTTGGCAATTAAAAGGCCCTAATGGCAGCGGAAAAAGTACATTGTTGGCTATGATAACTGGCGATAGCCAAAAAGGATACGGGCAAGAGCTGTATCTATTTGGCACTAAAAAAGGAAGTGGTGAAAGTGTTTGGGACGTCAAAAAGAATATCGGGTATTTCACACCGGCTATGACCGACAAATTCAGAGGCCATCATACACTAGAAAACATGTTGATTTCAGGGCTTCATGACTCCATCGGGCTCTATGTAAAACCCACCGAAATCGAAAAAAGATTGGCATCTGATTGGCTTCAGCTATTGCAGCTATCCGCTAAAAAAACGCAGTACTTTCACCAATTATCCACTACTGAAAAAAGATTGCTGCTTACCGCCCGGGCAATGATAAAGCACCCACCGTTATTATTGTTAGATGAGCCAACTTCTGGGCTTGACGATTCAAGCGCCCTTCTTTTTGTATCCCTTGTAAATAAAATAGCCAATGATAGTACTACCGCTATTGTTTATGTTTCTCACAGAGAAGAAAAAGGACTGAACCCAAAACAGGTGTTTGAATTGATACCTGACAAGGCAGGCACTGTTGGTATTATAAGCAAACCTTAAATGAACTTAATTGATCAGGGCACCATTCATCTAAAAACAAATTTAATTTCTTTGTAAGTGCAGATTCATAATTCCCTTTAGTTGTGCCAAAAGAGAGAGGGGGTCAAACCCCCCATTGCCCTGAAAGAATTTAAGATCAACAAACTTAACTTAACTTAACTTATAGGTCGAACTTATATTCCGCAAAAATCTGGAATACTCCATTCTTAATTCGAGAATTATTTATGAA
>CAYGUZ010000431.1:0-2015 GCA_964353215.1 uncultured Flavobacteriaceae bacterium | reverse complement strand
CCCAGAATCTGTTAATTCGGCTTTGGCTTCTTCAGCTTTGAATTCTACTGCTAAATCAGATTTCATTTTCTCAAAGGCAGCCACTGCGGCTTCATCTTCTTTGAAATAATCGGTCATTACTTGAACGGCATCAAATTTTTTGGCTTCTTTACCATTTCTGATAATTTCAACCTTGTTCATAACGACGTCAACTTCTGGTTTGTTCGCCGCCAAAACTTTTACATTCGCTATAGAATCTACTACTTCAATACCTTTTACGACTTCACCAAAAACAGTGTGCTTACCATCTAACCAAGGTGTAGGTTTGTGTGTGATGAAAAATTGGCTTCCGTTTGTTTTAGGTCCGCCATTCGCCATAGAAAGCAAACCCTTTTTTGTGTGTTTGAGCGAATCAATAAACTCGTCTTTAAATTTATACCCCGGATTTCCCATACCCGTTCCAAGTGGGTCTCCTCCTTGAATCATAAAATCTTTCATGACCCTATGAAAAGTTAGTCCGTCATAATATTTTTTGCCTTTTAAACTGTCGGTCACAAAGGGACTATTACCTTCCGCTAGCGATACAAAATTAGCTACTGTAACTGGCGTTGCATTATGGTATAATTTAACCACGATGTCACCTTGTGTTGTTTGTATGTCTGCATAAATACCATCCGTCAGATCTGCATACTTGCTAGATTTACAGGCATTAAATGCTAGTGCTACCAGAAATACACCGAGAACTATTTTTTTCATTATTCTTAATTTAAATTTAGACTGTCTTTATTTTTTTTAATTCTAATTAACTGTACACTTGTTTTTATGGGAGTGTTGGGCCCAATTTTATTGCCATCACCTTTATAGCCATAGCCTTGCGAAGATGGAAACAAAAAAGTGATTTTATCTAATTCTTTCATCAGTTTTAAACCGTTTCTTAAACCGGGAAATAATTGTGATTTATCGATAGCGTGCTGCACTACTCCAATGTCTTCTGCTTTATAAATAGTATCGTTAGCCAAATTCATCACTGTGTAAGCAAAAACGACTTCGTCATTAGTCTTAGGGGTGTAATCGTTGTTTTGACCTTCAACTTCGTAGAAATACGAAAATCCATACGAACTTGATACGTACTCTTTGGTCGAATCTTTTTTGATGATGCTTTTAATCAACTCTTCTTCTTTAGCCAGTAACTTTTTACTTCGTTCAATAGACTCTTTGTAAAAGCTTGTCGATTTTACTCGAACAGGTTTTCTAGGTTTAGGCCCTTCACAGCCCAATAATACAAGCAAAACTAATATGAAACTTAAATATTTCATTATTGAAGTTGTAATTTATAGTTCTCTAAAAGCGATTCAAAATATTTTGTGGTCTCGGCAATAGATACCTCACTTCTCCCTCCTGCGGCGTTAGTATGTCCACCTCCATTAAAATGGTTTCGGGCAAATTCGTTTACAGAAAACTCCCCAATCGATCTAAATGATATTTTGATGATACCTTCTTCTTTATTTTCAATAAAAATAACGGCAAAGTTAATTCCTTCTAGGGTCAATCCATAATTTACAAAGCCTTCAGTATCACCTTTACTGTAATTGTGCTCGTCCAGCTCTTCTTGACTCAGTGTAATGTATGCCGTTTTGTATTCTTCAAGAATCTTTAAGTTGTTAAGGGCAACTCCTAGCAAATGCAATCTTGCAGGTGAATTAGTATCAAAGACCTGTTGATGAATTGTCATGTTTTCAGCGCCCTTATCAATTAAATTGGCAACTACGCGGTGTGTTTTGCTGGTGGTGGAATAGTATTTGAACGAGCCTGTATCGGTCATAATACCGGTGTACAGACAAGTGGCAATATCTTTTGAAATTTTATCGGTACCGTCAAGTGCTTCAATAAAATTATAGACCATTTCACAGGTAGAACTCATGTTTACATCAGAATAGGTAACCCTCGCGTAAGTATCTGGTTGTTGGTGGTGGTCGATCATTATAAAGTCAGCTTTTGAAGCTGCTAAAAGCGGTTCTAATTGCCCGGTTCTAGAG
>CAYGUZ010000430.1:0-2016 GCA_964353215.1 uncultured Flavobacteriaceae bacterium | reverse complement strand
CGTTAATATTTTTATTTAAAAGAAAACCATAGGACCATCATCCATCTGACCTACATTTGAATAATAAACTCACACCTTCTATTACTTCTATGTTTCTCTTCAGAGCAAACCACCCCATCTTTACACTCGTTTGTTGGTACTGACTCCCCTTTTGCCTCAACATTAATTCTTGAGCCTGTAATGCCTACCGAATTTAAATAATCTACCGTACGTTTCACCCTTCGCTCAGTCAACCATAAGTTGTATTCTTTACTTCCTCTAGAATCTGCATGAGATGTTACTTTTATTACCGTAGTAGGGTTCGCTTTTAATATTACGGCAAGTTTGTCAAGCAAATCTTTATCTCTTTGGTTTAGATAAGAAGAGTTTAAATCAAAATAAACATTACCCAATGCAGCAATTTCTTTGGCTATTTTCTCTTTCAACTCTACATGGTTCTTATTATATATCTCATCAGCTTTAAGCCTTGCAGCTTCTTCGGCCTCTCTTTTAAGACGTTCAGCCAGTTCTTTTGCTTCTTGCTCAGCCTTTTGCGCAGACTCTATAGAATCTTGAACACGTTGCTGCTCTTTCTCCAATTCTTGGAGCAGGGCCAATTTCTCCTCCCCTTTTTTAGAAAGCCCTTTTTCAATTCCGAATTGATAAACCAATCCAGCGGCGTGTTGAATGTGATTTGTAGCCGTTTCGGTACTCATTGCCCATTTACCGGTAGAATTAAAATCAAGACCTATTCTATCATTGAACCAAGTTCTAAAGCCTACCGAAGCGTTATAAGTTCCTCTGCCAACATTATTTGCATCTGTATAACCAATGCCTAGGCCAACATAAGGGTCAAAAAAACCGGTTTGACCCAAAATTTTATTTAAATCATAGCTTACTCTTAAATCGAGTGCATAGTAATCAATATCTTCTGCATTGATTCTGCCATCTACTATTTTACCTTCTTTATACTTGTTATATGATCCTATTGCTTCCAATCCTATTCCATTCTCAAAATATCGCCCGATACTTAAGCGCGATGGAAAAGGAACAATATTCCAGTTATCTTGTACATTAAAGATATCGGTAAATTCTGAACCAGCATCATCAACTACATTGAATCCTAATCCAAAAATCCAAGAACTCTTAACGATGGAATCTTTTTTAGTAATGGTGTACTCTTGAGAGGATACAACTATAGATAACAAAAAAGTAATTACAATTAAGGTTAGTCTTGTAGTTTTCATAAGAAAAGGTCTTTTGGGAAATTCTTAAACAAAAGTAAAATAAATATATATCGCCTAGAAGAATCTACTTTTAAAAAGCATTTAAAATCGACAATTGACTTGACTTGACCTTAAAGCTTGTTAAATACGACTTCATGCTTTGAGATGGGTATCTTATATACACAAAATGGGTATGAAGTTGTATATATATTTTTTCCAGTAGTATTTGTCATCTCAATTGCTATATTGATTTCTTTCTCATTGCTTTCCAAGAATCTTAAATAAGGCATTTCATTTGTCTTTTGCTCGCCCATACAAACAACGAGCACCATTTCTTTTTCGAAATCTATTTGTGGCACTGGGAGTCCCGGCTTTCTAGTTTTATTAACTCTTGAAAAGAACGTTTTTAACGTTTTTTCATCTTCAATAACAGCAGTCTCCATAGTGTCTGTATAGAAATATCCGTCTTGTACCAATAGCGTTAACCCATTATCATCTATTTCTTGAGAAAGATTCTTTTGACTCTTACAAGATGAAGCTAAAATCAATATTGAAATGAATATAATTTTCATGTGCTTTTAATATGAGTTTTTATACCGGGATTTATACGCTTTCTCATAAACTTCTTCATACATCGGTAGAATATTCAAAATATCAAATTGTATTGCCCAATTGTATGCCTCATTCTTAAATCTTTCAAGTGAATCGTCATCTTTCAAAATTTCAATAGCATTCTCAGCCATTTCGGATACATTACCGATATCACTCAAATACCCGGTGATCCCATGCTTATTAACCTCCGGTATCCCAC
>CAYGUZ010000429.1:1280-2018 GCA_964353215.1 uncultured Flavobacteriaceae bacterium | reverse complement strand
CCCGTAATGTATGTTTGTAATGTAGATGAAGATGGCGCCGTAAATGGCAATGCCTATGTCGATAAAGTAAAAGCAGTGGTTGCCAATGAAAATGCTGAAGTTATTTTCTTAGCGGTAGGTACCGAAGCGGACATTACGGAATTAGAAACCTTTGACGAGAGACAACTGTTTTTAGAAGACCTTGGTCTTTCAGAACCGGGTTCGGCAAAGTTGATACGTGGTGCCTATAAATTATTAGATCTTGAAACATATTTTACCGCAGGGGTCAAAGAAGTGCGGGCGTGGACAATTCCTGTGGGGGCTACAGCACCGCAAGCAGCAGGTGTAATCCATACAGATTTTGAGAAAGGATTTATTAGAGCAGAGGTGATTTCATTTGCAGACTATATTTCTTTTGGTAGTGAAGCAAAAGTAAAAGAAGCCGGCAAAATGCGCGTTGAAGGCAAAGAGTATATCGTTAAAGATGGCGATGTCATGCATTTTAGATTCAACGTCTAACTTTCCTTTAGTCCCTTTATTTTAAAGCTATCAACAATCCTTTTTGCTTTTGTTGATTACTTTCCCGAGGTAACATTTTGATTTTTCCTCCTAAATTCTATATTAGCTAGGATAATCACGTTTTTAATGGCAAACACCAATTATACCGAAGACAATATCCGTTCCCTCGATTGGAAAGAGCACATTAGTATGCTCCCAGCAATGAATATAGGTAAGATTGGTGATGGTTCATCCGCTGAT
>CAYGUZ010000429.1:0-1270 GCA_964353215.1 uncultured Flavobacteriaceae bacterium | reverse complement strand
ATCAACAATACCCACGTATTCATTGTTAATTACTTTATAACCTAGGGGTTTTATGTTTTTAGAAGTCGTGTTATCTTAGCAACCCTAGTGTAACAATCCCGTAACATGGCAGAAAATACCCAATATACCGAAGATAATATACGTTCGTTAGACTGGAAGGAGCATATTCGTATGCGCCCTGGTATGTATATTGGTAAGCTTGGTGATGGTTCATCCGCTGATGATGGAATCTACATTCTTTTAAAAGAAGTTTTAGACAACTGTATCGATGAGTTCGTGATGGGTGCGGGCAAGACCATTGAAATTGTAATAAAAGACAGTGAGGTAAGGGTTCGAGACTATGGCCGTGGTATTCCGCTAGGTAAAGTGGTTGATGTGGTTTCTAAGATGAATACGGGCGGTAAGTATGATTCCCGGGCGTTTAAAAAATCCGTCGGGTTAAATGGTGTCGGTACAAAAGCGGTCAATGCACTTTCCAATTACTTTAGGGTCGAATCGATAAGAGATGGTCAATCTAAATCAGCAGAGTTTAAAGCGGGCAACCTAGTTAACGAAGAATTGACAGATTCTACAAAGCGAAGGGGTACCCATGTAAGCTTTATACCCGATGAGGCTATTTTTAAAAAGTTCAAATATCGAAACGAGTATGTAGAACGCATGCTCAAAAATTATGTCTACTTAAATCCAGGATTGACCATTGTCTTTAATGGGGAGAAGTTTCACTCAGAAAATGGTCTTAAAGATTTACTAGAAGACAATAACAATCAAGAAGACTTTCTTTATCCGATAGTGCACTTAAAGGGAGATGATATTGAAGTTGCCATTACCCATAGTAAAACGCAATACAGTGAGGAATACCATTCTTTTGTAAACGGACAACATACCACTCAGGGTGGAACGCATCAAGCGGCTTTTAGAGAGGCCATTGTAAAAACAATTCGCGATTTTTACGGTAAAAATTATGACGCCTCGGATATTAGAAAATCCATTATTTCTGCTATCGCCATAAAAGTAATGGAGCCCGTGTTTGAAAGCCAGACCAAAACAAAATTAGGTTCTACGGACATGGGAGGTGATTTGCCTACCGTACGGACCTATATCAATGATTTTATAGGCAAACACCTAGACAATTTTCTTCATAAGAATACGACAACTGCCGAGGCTTTACAACGTAAAATTGTGCAGGCCGAAAAAGAACGTAAAGAGCTATCGGGTATTCGAAAATTGGCTCGCGATCGCGCAAAAAAAGCAAGTTTACATAATAAAAAAT
>CAYGUZ010000428.1:0-2023 GCA_964353215.1 uncultured Flavobacteriaceae bacterium | reverse complement strand
GGATTAAGAATTGGAGTATCTGCGGCAAAAGGCCTATGTTTTTCATTGGACTTGCCGTTAATTTCTGTTCCAACTTTGGAAAGTTTGGCAAACCAACTTCATATTGGCCCAAATGAAATTATTATTCCGGTTTTGGATGCGCGAAGAATGGAGGTCTACTCTTGTGTTTTTGATGATTCATATCATGAAATTAGAGAGACGAAGGCAGAGATTATTGATGAAAATTCATTCGTGGAATACTCCGGCTTTAAAAAAGTTCATATTATTGGGAGCGGGGCTGAAAAATGTCAAGAAGTTCTGAGTCATTCAAATTTTCAATTTTATAACAAAGCCTTTCCATCGTCTAGAGAAATGGCAAAATTGGCGCAAAAAAAATTCGAAGCAAACGACTTTGAAAATGTCGCCTACTTCGAACCTTATTATTTAAAAGACTTTATCCTTCAAACAAAGAAAAAATAATTGTTATTTCATACTGTGCATAACACGTTGTGGGAATGGAATTTCAATTCCTGCTTCGTCAAAACGTAATTTAGATTCTTCGTGAACATAGAATTTGGCCTGCCAAAAATCTTCATTCTTTGCCCAAAACCGTAAGGACAGATTAACTGAACTGTCCCCAAGAGAACCAACATAAACCTCAGGAGCAGGCTCGGTTAAAATGGTATCATTATCGGCGCATATTTGTAGTAAAATCTCCTTGGCTGTTTTTATATTAGAACCATAGCCAATTCCTACAGTGTAGTTATCTCGTCTAATAGGTTCGGCGTTATAATTTATAACATTTCCGTTTGAAAGCTGTCCGTTTGGCACTATGGCCAATTGATTTCCAAAGGTGGTGAGCTTGGTATTGAAAATTGCAATTTCTTTTACGGTGCCATCTACTCCTTGTGCAGAAATAAAATCACCCACTTTAAAAGGTTTGAACAGCAATATTAAAACGCCACCGGCGAAATTGGCCAAAGAACCTTGTAGTGCTAGCCCTATTGCTAAACCTGCGGCACCTAACATGGCAACCAAAGACGAGGTTTTCACCCCCAATTGGGTTACCACTAACACAAATAATATAATCTTTAGGGTAATGCTGATAAAGCTCTGTAAAAATGTCTCTAAGGTTTGGTCGTAGTCTTTCTTCTCAAAAAACTTTCGAACCATTCGGTTTAAAAACTTTACGACCCATAGGCCAACTACTAGTAATAAAATGGCCAAGATTAAATTGGGGAGTAACTTCCATATCCAATCTATGGCATTGTCTAAATGGGCTTGTAAATCTGTTAATTCTTTCATATTGTTTTTATAGTTATCTAGATAACCTAAGAAAATGAGGAAATTAAGTCAATAAAATAAGTCTAAACTTTGGTTAATATTTTGAGTAATTTTAAAGTTGCTTTAACACTTCTTCTGCGCTACGAACCGGTAGCTTACAGGTTCCTTCGATACATACATAAATCAAGGTTTCTCCTTCATTATACCTGTTCTCGAGCAGTTCTATGTGCCCTTCTTTTGGCGAACCTACCAAAATACTATTGGGCAGGTAGTTCTGGGCTATTTCTCTACCCATACTTTTGTAGTTATCGCCTACAATCGCTATTTCATAAAAGTTTTGCTGCTTGTAAA
This sequence comes from uncultured Flavobacteriaceae bacterium, assembly GCA_964353215.1. GTDB lineage: Bacteria > Bacteroidota > Bacteroidia > Flavobacteriales > Flavobacteriaceae > Croceitalea. The sequence continues at coordinate 409 of CAYGUZ010000428.1, read as the reverse complement.
GCACTAAATGCAACCAATTGGAATAGCTCTGCGCATTTTCATCAAAATTACCCTGTACATTTTTAAGCATTTCGTTCGCTAAATCGCCGTAGCCTTTAGCCATATAGATTTTATGAAGCTTTAAAAGGTTTTTGCCCATAATAGAATTGGATGCAGAGATGACATTGTCATTGGTTTCTATACTTCTTCTAATTAAAGAATCGTCTTCATCGGAAGTAAAATAAAACAGCTTGCTATCTGTGTCTTGAAAGTGAACAATGGTATAATCTGTAAGTTGTTGGGCCTCTTTCAACCATTTAATATCAAAAGTGACTTCATAAAGTGAAATGTAAGCTTTTATTACCGAAGCGTAATCTTCTAAAAATGCATTAATGTTACTTTTTCCCTTTTTGTGGTTTCTATAAAGGCC
>CAYGUZ010000427.1:0-2034 GCA_964353215.1 uncultured Flavobacteriaceae bacterium | reverse complement strand
CTATTTTTCAATCTAATGCCGGTGGTGCATGGGATAATGCTAAGAAAACCATTGAGAGTGATGGTAAGAAAGGCTCTGATGCACATAAAGCTGCGGTAGTAGGTGATACTGTTGGTGATCCTTTTAAAGATACTTCAGGTCCTTCATTAAACATCTTATTGAAATTAATGTCTGTAGTGGCATTGGTGATTGCGCCGAGTTTGGTAAGTCTTTCACCAGCTGATGAAGTGAGCATGCTAAAAGCTGATGGAACTACAGTTTCTATTACAACCGATGGAATGAAGGAAACTAAGCAAGTGGAGAAGCAAGTTCGTGTTGAAATGAGCAATACTGCTGATGGTGCCTACAAAGCCGTGGTAACTACAACTTCTGAAGTTAACGGAGAAAAAACCGAAGAGATAAAAGAATTTACTGGCGCTACAAAAGAAGAGGTAAAAGAAGCTGTTGAAAAATACAATAGCTCGATTTCTATAGAATAAGTTTGGATTGAGCCCTTCCAGATAATCTAGAAGGGCCAACCAACCAACATAGACCTGCAAAGTTTTCTTTGCGGGTTTTTTTATTCTTGTCTGTCACCCTGAGCGCAGTTGAAGGGTAAACAACAATCAATTTCTGTGAACATAACTTGTCATCCTGAGCCTATCGAAGGATATTTGGTGCTATAGTTCGACAGGCTTAGTGTCACAAAATTTTCTACTGCATTTTAAAAGTTATAGGCATGCTAAAAACAACTTTAGCATTTTTACCTTTATGCTTTCCAGGTGTCATTTTAGGTAACTTTGCTATAATTCTGGCAGCCTCCTTTTCTAATACTTGATGTGGGCCTCTCATTTTTACGTTTTCTATGGCCCCATCTTTTCCTATAATAAACTGTGTAGATACTCTTCCTTGTATATCTAGTTCCATTGCTAAATCAGGATATATAATGTTACGATTTACATGCTTGGTCATCATTTTTTGAAAACATGCTTTTTTATCTGTTGCATCTTCACAACCTGGAAATACAGGGACTTCGTCAATAAGGTCAATTATAACGGTTATATCTTCCTCAACCTCTTCAAGGTTTATTGCAGTCGGTTCCAATATTTCTGTGTCTTGATTTGGATCTGTAGTTTCAATTACGGTTTCAATAATTTCTGGGTCATCAGGAGCTATTTCAATTACTGTTGGAGTAACTGGAGGTGGTGGAGGCTTCATATAATGAACGGTAATAGGAACATCGTCATCTATAGCATCTGGAATTACCAAATGTCCTGAATCCCAGTCTGGATTTGAGTCAAAGGTCTTCCACTCCAAAGCGATATAAGCTAAGGATAAAATTAAGGTTAGGCCAATAACAAAGTAGAGACCACTGTTTTTTTCTAATTTGAGGTGTTCTTTCTTTTTTGCTTCCATCATATCAAATTTTATAGTTATACAATGAAAGTAGCCCGTAATTAAGCTATTAAAAATCTATAATGAGGGAAAATGGTGTTTGGGTTAGTAAAATGACCCTATCGTTCATAGCGTATATTGAAAAAAGTGTTGTTTGGAGCTTTATGCACTTAACTTGTTTGAACTATCATTATGCTGTGCCCGAAGATCATAGGCCCATTTTATGGCCTTGTCAAGGCTTACAAAATTTTTCATGGTGGCCTTCATAAAAAGTTTTTCAAGAATAGGTCGTTTACCATGGCTAACAACGGCGTAACCTTTAAGGCTGTAACTATATTTGAAAAATCGTAACCAATCGCTGGGTACAACAGAATAGGTATGCACTCTGTTCGATATGTAGACAATATTATCAACGTTGTCTTCATAGAGATTCACGATTTCTTCAACAACTTGTTTAGCATGGTCTTCCCAATTGAATACAACACCTTCTTTAATTTCTGCTACGACAAAATCTTCGAATAAATAGAAGTCGCCAAAAGAATAATTAAGCTCTTGAAAAGCATTTTTATAGAATGGGGTGTCTGCTATTTTTTGCATAATACAGCTGATTGATTTGGGATGACAAATGTAGGTTGCATTTCAAACGCTGTAAAATAGAAT
>CAYGUZ010000426.1:0-2036 GCA_964353215.1 uncultured Flavobacteriaceae bacterium | reverse complement strand
AAAAAAGCCCCAACAGATTGTTGAGGCTCTAAATGCTGTTCTTACAATGATCTATTTCTTATAATTATCATTTAAAATTTTAAGAATTTCTTTTGTAAGGTCTTGTGCTTCCGCTCCATAGAGTACGCTTCCGCCATCACCACCACCTAAAATATAGGTATATCCGTTGGCTTTGCCATAAGCTGCAATTTCTTTTTTTACCTTGCTTACAACGGTGTCCATTTCTACTTGGCCGGCAGCTTGCATTTGCTGCTCTTCTTGCTGTAATTGCTGCCCCATAAATTGCCCTCTTTGTTGAATTAGGCCATACTCTTCTTTGGCTTTGCTCTGCGACATTTTTTGAGCCTTACTTTGAAATGCTTGCACTTCGATTTGAAATGCCTGCGAAATACTATCTCTTTTTTTAGCTAAGGCATCTGCCTTAGTTTTAAATTTGGCTTCAATATCAACTTTTTCTTGATACCCATCCATCAACTTTATATTGTCAACGTAACCAATTTTATTTTGCTGACAAGCTGCTAAGAAAACAACCAATACAAACGCTAATAATTTTTTCATCGTTTAAATTTTAGATTCGGCAAAAATATAAAAAGCGATTTCAAATTCTTGAAAGTTTATCATTTTATTGTTTTTGCCCTAAAATAGATTTTATCTATTTCATTTTGAAATTATAATTTATTCTATCTATTGATTTTTGATTTATTAAACATGCCTATTTTGCATAAAATTTTATTTGGAATAGCAACAAGTGTTCATAATGGCAAAGTGCCCTTAAACGGCCTTAAACGCCCTTTTTAAGGATATAGATGTGTGAAGAGTATTCTTTAGAACCATTTGCTTTAAGGTTAGATTTAAGACCGATCCAAAAGGCCTTTATTAAATTCTGGTTACCTGTCTTGTATTTTTCAGAAAGCAGGGAAACATAAAACGAATCAAATAACATCGGCTTACTTTTCATCAGTTGTAATCCATGTGGTTCAAAAAGTTTCTTAATCGATTTTTTAGAAAAATGCCAAAGATGTCTGGGTACATCAAAAGCGGCCCAAAAATCACCATAATGTTTTGCGTCGTATGATCTAAAATTCGGTACGGCAATAACCAAAGTTCCATTTTCATCTAAAAGAGAAACAATATTCTTGATTTGTTTCTCAAGATTTGGCAAATGTTCCAGTACATGCCAAAGGGTAATAACGTTAAAAGTTCTGTTTTGAATTGGCTCTAGATTAGAATGAAGATGTATTCCTTTTTCATTGGCTTTAGTTCTGGCATTAATATTTGGTTCTACTCCTTGAATTTGCCAGCCATGATTTTTTGCAACGACAAGAAAATCTCCTGTTCCCGCTCCAAAGTCCAACACCGTTTTCTCTGAAGGCGAAAAAGAATTAATAAGGGCGAGTTTTCTTTTTAGGCTATATCTTTTTACCGTTTGGTAAATTTTGTCGACTATTGAGTTTTTAGCATCGGTATGAGAAATATACGCTTCACTTTCATAATACCTTTCTAAGTCTTTAGGCTCAGGAAATGTAACCAACATATCGCGCTCTTCATCATGGCGTAATTCAAACTCTTCTTGAGAAACAGAATAGTCTCTAGTTTTTAAATAAGGTTTCATTATAATTATGCGTAGAAAGGTATTCTTCTTTTATCGCTCGAAGATAAGATAAAACTTCGGCTCTTGAAGGGGAGTTTTCATGTAAACAATCCTTCTCCGTAGCACTAAAAACCTCAATAGCGATATACCAATTACCATCTCTTGTTGCATAAGAATCTGATAATATGGGCTCACTATCTGAGGCTACCAAAGCGACATCTACTGCCATAGTCAAAAGATTCAGTGATTTATCTGGTATCTCTACCTCGTAAAATGAAAGAAAGTATTCGTTATCATCAATCTTAAATGGCGCCGCTACATCAACATAGTACTCTTCAAGTTGATACTTGATGTTAATATAGTTGTAGAAAGCCTCGGCGTCTTTTGGGTCTTCAAAAGCGAACACTGTTTTTTCGGGCAGACCTTTTTTAAAGCGCTTTCCTTC
>CAYGUZ010000425.1:0-2055 GCA_964353215.1 uncultured Flavobacteriaceae bacterium | reverse complement strand
GATATACCCGTTCATCAATATCAGAATTTACAAGCAGTGCATTTAATTTAGTCTCTGCTTCATCGAACTTTTCAAGATTGATAAAAATGGTAGCTTCCGTTAATTCAATATTATTAATTAGATTTTTATCGTTACTTAGCAATTTAGTTTCTTCAAGCATTTTTATGGCCTGAAAGTTATTTTTTTCCCGATATAAAATAGTGGCATCTATAAATTTTTGAAAAGCGTCACCCAATCGGTATTCCATGCTCTTTAATATTGCACCTGCTCTATCTCTATAAAAAGAAGCTGTTTCGTGGTCATTCAACTCGATATGAAGTAATGCAATTTTCTGGTAGATGTCTACCAGTGTTTTTGGATTGTCGTTTTTTTCGGCAACCTCGGTAGCTTTGTTTAGAACCTCAATTGCAGCAGAAATTTCATTTTGATTTCGAAGGGTACGGGCTTCCTTGTAAACGCTAGCCATAGTATCTGTGGCCAAATAGGTGTCTTGGGCCCTTGTACCGAAAGAGTGAAGTACAAAAACAATAGCCAATATAAGATTGGATAAAATTGTATATGAGCTTTTGCGCGTCAAACGTAGTTTTTCTTGATAAGTAGATTTATTAAGTCGATCAATCTGGCACAGTAACCTGTTTCGTTGTCATACCAGCCTATAATTTTCACCATTTTTCCGATAACTGAAGTCATCTGAGAATCAAACGTACAAGAATAATAACTATTGTTTATGTCAATAGAAACTATGGGGTCTTTTGTGTAAAAAAGTACCTTTTGCAGGTCTTTTTCAGCTCGACTTTTAAAAGTACGGTTTATTTCGTCAATGGAAGTTTCTTTCTTGACATTGAAGGTTATATCGGTCAACGAACCATTTGGTACAGGCACCCGAATGCCGCAGCCCCCGATTACATTACCTAAATCAGGAAATATTTTTGTCAATGCTTTTGCGGCACCTGTAGTGGTAGGAATGATTGATTGAGATGCTGCCCTTGCCCGCCTTAAATCCCTGTGGGGCCTGTCATGTAGACTCTGGTCAGAGGTGTAGGAGTGAATGGTGGTAATATAGGCCTGCTCTATACCGCACAATTCGTCAATTACCTTTATCATTGGAGCCGCATTGTTCGTTGTACACGAAGCATTGGAAATGATATGGTCACTTTCATCTAAAATGCCTTCATTAACACCCAAAACAATCATTTTCATACTATCATCAGAAGGTGGTACCGATAGAATGACCTTTTTTGCACCATTTTTAAGATGAGCTTCTAATTTTTTTTTCGACTTAAATTTACCAGTAGCCTCTACGACAATATCTACGCCATAATCGCCCCAATTGATGGCCTCAGGATCGGAAAAGTTTAAAATTGGTATTTCTTGATTTTTAAAAAGTATGTTCTTTCCTTTAAAAGAAATTTCTTTATGGAACACACCATGAATACTATCATATTTTACCAAATGTGAAAGCGTTTCAGAGTCGGCTAAATCATTTATTGCAACAACAGTAATGTTTTGATTATCAGCTAGAAGTCTAAAGAACGTCCTGCCTATTCTTCCAAAACCATTAATACCAATAGTGACGTTTTTCATTTGATACTAAATGTTATAGCGAATATGAAATTGTGTTTTAAAAGGAGTGCCTCTTAATGAATATGTTTGTGTGCTTTGTACGAAGAACGCACTAAAGCCCCACTTTCTACATGCCTGAAACCTAGTTCTAAACCAATATCTTCATATTTTTTGAACTGCTCAGGTAAAATAAATTGTTTGACGGGTAAATGCTTTTTAGAAGGTTGTAAATATTGACCTATGGTCACGACATCAACGTCTACCGCCCTAAGGTCTTTCATGGTTTGTATTACTTCTTCTTCTAACTCGCCTAAACCTAACATAATTCCAGATTTTGTTCGGTTAGCACCATTTTTTTTGAGGTAATTCAAAACTTCAAGACTTCGGTCGTATTTCGCTTGTATTCGCACTTCTCTGGTTAGCCTTTTTACCGTTTCCATATTATGCGAAATTACTTCAGGAGCAACTTCTAAAATTCTGTCCAAATGATTT
>CAYGUZ010000424.1:0-2071 GCA_964353215.1 uncultured Flavobacteriaceae bacterium | reverse complement strand
GTCATAGACTTCGTCTAACTGTAATTTTGTTAATTCGTAACCAACTTTCTTGGCTCTGAAGGCCAGGGCGGCTCTTCCGCTTCTTGCGGTCAAAACTATTGAAGATTCACTTACGCCAACATCTTCAGGATCTATTATTTCATAAGTAGCACGATTCTTTATCACACCGTCTTGATGAATACCAGAGCTGTGGGCAAATGCGTTTGTACCGACGATAGCTTTGTTAGGTTGAACGGGCATTCCCATTTTTTGTGATACCATACCGCTAGTCTCAAAAAGCAGTCTAGTGTTGATGTTAGTATCTAAATTTAGGTCAGGGTGCTGCTTTAAAATCATTACAACTTCCTCTAAAGAGGTGTTTCCGGCTCGCTCTCCAATTCCATTAATTGTACATTCTATTTGTCTTGCCCCGTTTATGGCCCCGGCAATGGAATTTGCAGTTGCCAAACCTAAATCATTATGGCAGTGACAAGATAAAATGGCCTTGTCGATACCAGTAACATTTTCTTTTAGATATTTGATTTTTGCACCATATTCTTCTGGCAGACAATATCCTGTTGTATCGGGTATATTTAGCACGGTTGCCCCGGCCTTAATAACGGCTTCACAGACCCTTGCCAAATAATCATTGTCGGTCCTTCCAGCATCCTCAGCAAAAAACTCAACATCTTCAACAAATGATTTTGCATATTTCACAGCGGCCACAGCCCTTCTGATAACCTCTTCTTGTGAAGTTTTAAATTTATATTTGATATGCGATTCTGAAGTACCTATACCGGTATGTATTCTAGGTCTTTTGGCATATTGAAGTGCTTCGGCGGCAACTTTAATGTCTTTTTCTACCGCCCGTGTTAGGCCGCAAACCGTTGCGTTTTTGATTAGCTTGCTAATTTCGTTAACGGAGTTAAAATCACCAGGGCTAGAAATAGGAAAACCGGCTTCTAGAATATCAACACCTAACTCTTCTAGTCTTTCGGCTAGAACCAACTTTTGTTTGGTATCTAACTTACAGCCAGGGACCTGTTCACCATCCCTAAGGGTCGTATCAAAAATTTGTACCTTATCTTTACCCATCATTTTACGTAGTTTTAACGAATCTATACGAAGATAAAATACAGTAGTTCATGAACTGGACAAACCCATATTCCATTACAATGTTAAATAGTTTTTTGAATAGGTTAAGATGCTGTAAAACAATTGCTTAAACGTTTTATTTTACGATGACAAATACCCAAAAGGATACCTTGTTTGTTCTGGTTAAATCACTTTCTAAATCTGAAAAGCGCCAGTTTAAGCTTTATGTTGGTCGTTTAGGGGTAAATACGGATGCTAAGTTTTTGGCATTGTTCAATTTAATGGACAAAATGCGTGTCTACAGCGAATCTCAAATTCTGGATAGTGGAATTGTAAAAAAAACGCAGCTCTCTAACTTAAAAGCACATTTGTACAAGCAAATTTTGGTGAGTTTACGACTTAATCCGGTAAATCAGAATATTAGGGTTCAAATACGGGAACAATTGGATTTTGCCACAATCTTATATCAAAAAGGACTTTATAAACAAGCATTGAAGATTTTAGACAAAGCAAAACATATTGCGATCGACAATGAAGAAAAAAATGTTGCTTATGAAATCGTTGAACTTGAAAAGATAATTGAAACCCAATATATCACTAGAAGTATACCTGATAGGGCAGACGAGTTAGCTTTGCAGGCAAAAGCCCTTTCTGCTCATAATGTGATGACCAGTAAATTGTCTAATCTGTCTTTACAGTTATACGGCATGATGCTTAAAGTTGGTTATGTCAGAACCGATGAGGACCTACAGGAAGTAACAGATTACTTTGAATCACATTTGCCCGACTACGCCATAGAATCATTAGGTTTTCGCGAGAAGCTGTGGCTTTATAAGGCCCATTTGTGGTATAGTTTTTTGACCCAAGACTTTTTATCTTCTTATAAATACGCCAGTAAATGGGTGGACCTGTTTTATGAGAATGAAGAAATGATTCATTTGAACCCTGTTTTCTTTTTAAAAGGAAACCATTATCTCTTAGAATCTTTGTTCTATGT
>CAYGUZ010000423.1:0-2072 GCA_964353215.1 uncultured Flavobacteriaceae bacterium | reverse complement strand
ATGCACGTGACGGCCTTAAAAGAGGCGTCGATGCATTGGCAAATGCTGTAAAAGTAACATTAGGGCCAAAAGGTAGAAACGTAATCATAAGTAAATCTTTCGGTGCCCCACAAGTAACCAAAGATGGTGTTACCGTTGCAAAAGAAATAGAATTGGAGAATGCCCTTGAAAATATGGGTGCCCAAATGGTGAAAGAAGTTGCTTCGAAAACCAATGATTTAGCAGGTGATGGTACGACTACAGCTACTGTTCTAGCTCAAGCAATCGTCAAAGAGGGATTAAAAAACGTTGCTGCCGGTGCGAACCCAATGGACCTTAAAAGAGGTATCGACAAAGCTGTGGAAGCAATTGTTACAGATTTGGCAAAACAATCTAAAAAAGTTGGTGACTCGTCTGATAAAATCAAGCAGGTAGCCTCGATTTCGGCCAATAACGATGATACTATTGGTGATTTGATTGCGCAGGCCTTTGGAAAAGTTGGAAAAGAAGGTGTTATTACAGTTGAAGAAGCCAAAGGTACAGATACATATGTTGATGTTGTTGAAGGTATGCAGTTCGACAGAGGTTACTTATCTCCGTATTTCGTAACTGATTCTGAAAAAATGATCGCTGATTTAGACAATCCGTATATTCTTCTTTTTGACAAGAAGATATCTTCAATGAAAGATTTGCTTCCAATCTTAGAGCCGGTTGCGCAGTCAGGAAAACCACTTTTAATTATTGCCGAAGATGTTGATGGAGAAGCGTTGGCAACATTAGTAGTTAACAAGTTAAGAGGTTCTTTAAAAATTGCTGCCGTTAAAGCTCCAGGCTTTGGTGACAGAAGAAAAGCAATGTTAGAAGATATTGCCATCTTAACCAATGGTACCGTAATTTCTGAAGAAAGAGGTTTCTCTTTAGAAACTGCAACTATCGATATGTTGGGCACTACAGAAAGAGTAACGATCGACAAAGACAATACCACAATCGTTAATGGTGCCGGTGTTGCTAAAAATATTAAAACAAGGGTTAACCAGATTAAATCTCAAATAGAAAGTACTACTTCTGATTATGACAAAGAGAAGTTACAAGAGCGTTTGGCCAAATTAGCGGGTGGTGTCGCCGTACTTTATGTTGGTGCCGCCTCTGAGGTTGAAATGAAAGAGAAAAAAGATAGAGTTGACGATGCATTACATGCTACAAGAGCAGCTGTAGAAGAAGGTATTGTCGCTGGTGGTGGCGTTGCTTTGGTTAGAGCTAAATCTGTTCTTGCAAAGGTTGCTACTGAAAACGAAGATGAAGCTACTGGTTTACAGATCGTAGCTCGTGCAATTGAAGCTCCTCTAAGAACTATCGTTTCTAATGCAGGTGGTGAAGGCTCTGTAGTGATCGCTAAGATCCTTGAGGGTAAAGGAGATTATGGTTACGATGCAAAATCTGACAAGTATGTTGAAATGATGAAAGCAGGAATCATTGACCCTAAGAAAGTAACTAGGGTAGCACTAGAAAATGCTGCTTCTGTTTCAGGTATGATCCTTACTACGGAATGTGCTTTAACAGATATTAAAGAAGATGCCCCTGCTATGCCTCCAATGGGCGGCGGCGGAATGCCGGGTATGATGTAATCGTAAAACAGATGGGCTTTTTTTAAGCTCGTTACGAATAATAGCTATTAAAAAACCGCTTTTGGGGATGCCAAAAGCGGTTTTTTATTCTATAACACTTTTTACAAATTCATCAACAACATACTAAACGCCATAATAAGCATAATTGAATTTTCAATAAAGGTAGCCTCTGTCATTGGTAATTGTAATGCAGTTCCCAAACAAGCACAGCGAATGGATTTCTTATCCAACAAAGTTTTTGTAACGCCAAAAGTAGTAATCCCTAAAATTAGTATTGTTGTTACCAAAGCTATTGTAATTTGAAATCGCATCAAAAATAATAGCCCTAATACCAACTCTAAAAAGGGATATATCCAACCGTAAAAAGGGACCGCTTTTGCTAAGGGGTCATACATTCTAAAACTTTCAGGAAACCCTTTTAAATCCAGTAGTTTAAAAAAGCTAAACACAATGTAAAAAAGACCCATA
>CAYGUZ010000422.1:0-2075 GCA_964353215.1 uncultured Flavobacteriaceae bacterium | reverse complement strand
GTCATAAAGGTGTTCAACACGTTAGAAAAATTAGAAGCAACATCTACTTCTACATATTTTATTTTGTATTGTGAGCATTTAAGTTTTAAGTTTCTTAAATAATCGGTTACTTTTTCTTTGTAACGTTGTTTGATATTTTCTGCATATAGGTCAATATGTTTACCGGTTTCTACATCAAGAAAACGCTTAGGGCTATTGTCAAAATTAAAGTTTAGTTCACGATTTCTGTCCAATATGTGAAAGAGCACTACTTCATGTTTGTTATATTTTAGATGGCGTAAAGCTTCAAAAAGTTTAGTTTCTTCAACCTCGGTTTGAAACATATCGGAAAAAAGAAAAATTAAACTGCGACGTTTGAGTTTTTCTGTAATCTGATGCAAATAATGATAAGTTTGGGTGTCTTCCGCCGGATTTTCGTTTAAAACAACCGAGTTCAGTCCATTCAATAACATTTGAAAATGACGTTCACTACTTTTTTCACCCACATAAAAATTATAAGCATCAGAATAAATACTTAAACCAACAGCATCTCTTTGCTTTTTAAGGATATTCATTAAAGATGCAATAGCCAAAACACCAAAACCTATCTTATTTAAATTATCGATTGCTAAGTTTTTGACTTTGGGGTAGTACATTGAGGCCGAATTATCCAAAATCATGTGGCAGCGCAAGTTTGTTTCTTCTTCGTAACGCTTAGTGTATAGTTTATCGGTGCGCGCGAAGAGTTTCCAATCTATATGTTTAGTGCTTTCTCCGGTATTGTAAATTTTATGCTCGGCAAATTCTGAAGAAAATCCATGAAACGGACTTTTATGGATGCCACTGATAAAGCCTTCGACCACCTGCTTTGCTAAAAGTTCAAGATTAGAAAATAGTTTGGCTGTATTTAGCTCAGGTTTAATATCCATAAAGAACTAAGATAAATAAAAAGGCCTGGCAATGGCCAGACCTTTTCTAAAATTTAACGATTGCTAACTATTACAATAAAGCATCGATAGCATCGGTATACACTTTCTTTGGAGATACCCCTACTTGGCGGCTGACGATTTCACCATCTTTGAAAACCAATACCGTTGGAATGTTACGCACGCCGTATTTGGCTGCGAATTGTTGGTTTGCATCTACATCTACCTTACCAACAATAGCTTTACCATCATATTCTGTGCTTACTTCGTCAATAATTGGACCAACCATACGACATGGACCGCACCAAGCTGCCCAAAAATCCACTACTACTGGTTTATCACTTTTTAAAACAACTTCGTCAAAAGTTGCATCTGTTATTTCTAGTGCCATTGTTTTTTATTTACTATTTCGCAAAGTTAGTCAAATACAGGGGTGTTTCCTTACGGATTTAACATTCGTTTTGGTTATTGGTATATCAGTAAAACTTATATTAATTAAGTTTGTAATGAACTTCTTGCTCCTCCAATGTGTGCAATAATTCACTTGTTATATTTACTTTTTGTTTTCTGCTGGATAGGCTTAATTTTATTTCCTCTTCCATTTCATAAACAATAAAATTTAAAGGATGACTGCCTTTATGAGAACGCAAGGTATCTTTTAAGGCCATAATTCGTTTTTCTTGCAAGGCAGCAATATCAAGTTTTATGGTCAGTTTTTTTGCATAAGAATCCATGACGTCTTGCAATTGCTTAAAGTCATTGTATTGAAGTCGAGGGTCCCCTTTTTTGCCGGTTTCTCTATTTGTCCACCCTTCACGCACAAATACTTTTATATAGGCAAAAGAGTTGATCATTAAAAAGTGCCTGAATTTTAGATATTCTTCCCCAAAAATTCGAAACTCGTGTGTATCGGTGTAATCTTCTAGGGTAAAAGCTGCCCATCCTTTTCCATTTTTAGATATACGGTGCTGCACATCGGTAATAACGCCCGCAAAAGACAGTTCGCGATTTACGTAGCCATCTAAGTCGTCTTTAAAAACAGATACGCTGGTATTACAGAAAGCGGTAATTTCTTTTTTAAAATCATCTAAAGGATGGCCAGAAAGATATATGCCTACCAGTTCTTTTTCTCTTCGCAGTTTTTCCATCCTCCACCAATCATCAAACTGG
>CAYGUZ010000421.1:0-2099 GCA_964353215.1 uncultured Flavobacteriaceae bacterium | reverse complement strand
AAATAATGGATTACTGCCAATTCAAATCTCAAAAGAAAAGTTGACCGAGCTTTTAAGTTATCTAACGAAAAATCCAAAAACCGAGGTCGTAGTTGATCTAGAAAATCAAACTTTAAGTTTAGAAGCAATTCAGTTAAAAGAATCCTTTGAGATTGATTCTTATAAAAAGATGTGCCTAATAAATGGCTATGATGACATCGACTTTTTGATAAGTAAAAAACAGACTATTGAGGCGTTTGAAGCGCAAAACCAATAAATCACATGAATCTAAATATAGCTTTATTACCAGGAGACGGTATTGGGCCAGAGGTTTTAAACCAAGCTGTAAAATGTTTGCAGGCCGTTGAAGAAACCTTTAACCATACCTTTGTATATAAAGAAGCCCCGGTAGGTGCAATTGCCATTGATAAAACGGGCAATCCCTTACCTGACCAGACTTTACAACTTTGCAAAGATGCCGATGCTGTGCTGTTCGGTTCTATTGGGGATCCAAAATATGACAATGACCCTAAGGCGAAAGTTCGTCCAGAACAAGGCTTATTAAAATTGCGCAAAGAATTGGGTCTTTACACCAATGTAAGGCCTGTAAAGGTTTTTCCGACCTTAATAGGCAAGTCTCCCTTAAAAGAAGAAATTATTTCTGGTACTGATTTCACTATTTATCGTGAATTGACCGGTGGAATATATTTTGGAGAAAAAAAGTTGAATGAAGAAGGTACTATAGCTTCAGATTTATGCGAATATTCTGAAAAAGAAATAAGTAGAATTGCGCATCTAGCTTTTAAAGCGGCAAAGAATAGACGAAATAAACTCACCCTTGTCGATAAGGCGAATGTATTGGAGTCATCTCGGCTTTGGCGCAAGGTGGTTACTAAAATTGGTGAAAGCTATCCAGAAGTAGAATTAGACTTTCTTTTTGTAGATAACGCAGCAATGCAGGTTATTTTAAATCCGAATCAATTTGATGTCGTGCTGACCGAAAATTTATTTGGTGATATTATTTCAGATGAGGCAAGTGTAATTGGTGGGTCTATAGGCTTATTGGCATCGGCGTCCATAGGAGATGAGAATGCCCTTTTCGAGCCAATTCATGGTTCTTATCCGCAGGCAAAAGGAAAAGATATTGCCAACCCTGTTGCATCTATTCTTTCGGCTGCAATGCTTTTAGAACATTTTCAACTTTTTGAAGAAGCAATGGCAATTCGCGAAGCAGTTGACAAAGCATTACAAAAAGGAATTGTTACTCCCGATTTAGATGAAAAAAGCAACTACGGAACAAATCATGTTGGTGATTTTATTGCGGACAATATCGTAGATAATGATGATGGCCTTAACATCAACGATGAAAATATTGGTTTAGGAAAATCAACGATTATCTAAATTACTCACTTAACAATTCTGTTAGTGTCTCGTTGAATTCCTTTTTGAATTCTTCATATTTTTCTAAAGTTGCAGGGCCGTTGAAACCTGTATGTATCTTATGTATATCGCCTTTTTTATCGATATAAATAGTGGTAGGATAAGACAGTACATGATTAAGCATAGGTAATTTTTCATTGGCTAGTACTTTATCGGAGCTACCAAATTGCGCCAACAATATTGGATAAGGAACCCCAATCCGATTTTTCAAACGTTCTATGCCTTCAAACGCTTTTTCTTCTGTTTTTGCATATTCAAAAGCCAAAGCGATGACTTTCAAATCAGGGTTTGGGTTGTTTTTTAGATAATCAACGTAAAACTTGGTCTCATCTAAGCAATTCGGGCACCATGTACCCATAATCTGTACTAAAACCACTTTATTGGTAAACTCTTTATCTGCCAAACTGGTTAACTTCCCATCCACATCCGGGAAAGTAAAGTCAAGCTTTTCATAACCTTCCTTTATATAAGTTAACGTATTTGCATCGGCGAGTTCAAAAGCTTCATTACGCCTCGCTTTAAAGTTTTCAACACTATGGTTACCTGAGTAAAAAACACCACCTAAAGTTGAATCTGTGGCCGTAGCATTAAAAAGAAAAACATGGGCACCATCAAAAGTCGATAGTTTTAACTTATTTCCATCCACAACGCCTTCTAGGTATCTATAATCACCTGTATTC
>CAYGUZ010000420.1:0-2108 GCA_964353215.1 uncultured Flavobacteriaceae bacterium | reverse complement strand
ACGTTTGATGGAGCAAAAGCAATAAGCATATCAAAATTGGGCTTGGTACCTTTTATGACCAAGTCAAGTTCCACATCGTTTTTGGTATCGATAGCACCCTCAAGTTCAAAATCACCGTTCTCCATAACAATTCCTGAAGGTGCTATGTCTAGTATACCCGTGCCTTCATTAAAGACCAGGTCGGTGTGTATTTCAAAATGCTTTTTGCGAATAAAAGTAGTGTCACCATCTTTTATGACATTCAGCTCTAATTCGGTATCAATATGACCGGCAATAATGGTATCACTAATACGAAAACCACCTTTACCGTGGTAAATAAACTTCTCCACATCGGTATTGGTCGCCTCATCAAGGGTGTGAATATCCAGGTCTTTTAAACGAATTTTGTTTAAATGAATATTAGTGCTGGCTGTACCATCTTCAGTGGTAGTCGCTAGCGAATTTTGAATGTTAGAAGTGTTATCTTCATGAATGACAATATTAAAAATACCGTCTTCAATGCGTAAAGAGTGAATGTCATAGTTTCCGCTGGCAATATCCCAAAGATTAAAACCTACATAAATGTCTTTAACATCCATTAGTAAGGGCGCATTGTCGGCCTTGGTCTCAAATATTTGAACATCATAAACTTTGATGGAGAGATCAGGAAAATTACCAAATAACGACAAGTTACTATTACCAATGGTAATCAAGCCTTTGTGCTCTTGGTTGAGTAGTGCGATTTCTCCTTTTATAATTTCGGCTTGGTTGCTTTGCACATACAGCAAAACTGTGCCAATGCAAAGCACAGGAACTATGATGACCACCAATAGTAACCGTTTCCAACGTTTTTTGAACCTCAAAGCAGTTTTATTTGATTAAGAAGAGGTATTACCCTTTTAGAAATAACGAATTCGGGGTCATCGTATTGTTTGGTCTAACGTTAAGATTTGGAACAGACAATCACGATAATTTTATGCTTCGACATCACTTCGACGGGCTCAGTGTGGCAGCTCAGCATGGGCGGCTAGGCAAATAGTAATACTGTAAGGACTTCAATGTTTGAAACGACTACCAAAAGCAATTTTGCATAATGTCGAATTATAGTATTGCAAAGTGAACTATAATGTTCTGCGTGAAGTTTATCCTGATCGGAGTCGAAGGATTAGAGGGAGTGTAATGTGCGTGGAAAGGGTTATTGAAAATAAAGTTGAATTATCGGCGAAAATTCGAACAAAATCACTAAATTACACCAATAGTATGATGATTTAAACACATTTATTATGGCAACAGTTCGCAAAACGGTAACCTTTACCGAACAGCAAGATAAATGGATAAAAGCGCAAATTGAAGCTGGGGAATATACTAACGATAGCGAATATTTGCGAAATCTAGTGAGGCAAGACCAGGCTAACAACTCGAAATTTCTATCGCTAAAGGACAAACTCCTTGAAGGTCTTGAAAGCGGTGTTAGCACAAAATCGGTACCAGAAATCATGAAAGAAGTGGAAACACGTATGCGCGAAGATGGCCGTTTATGATCTCTCTGGCAAAGCAGAAATTGATTTGGCTGAGCTGTACGAGTTTGGCATATACAAATTTGGGCTATCCCAGGCTCGGAAGTATCTTTATGGTATGCATGAAGCATTTGAAATACTTGCAGAAAATATAGACTTGGGTCGTGATGCTTCTGAATTTATTGCTGAATTAAAAAGATTTTCTTTTCAATCGCACACCATCTTTTATTTGCATACGGCAACCGGAATTTTTATTCTTAGGGTGCTAAGTCAGCGCATGGATTATGAGCGCAACTTTTAAAATGGCTAGGAATTCGATGAAATTACTTATAACTTATTGCTATTTGATATAACGTCGGATTATAGAACATTTTTGTTCTATAATGTACCGCGTTATGTAACTTGAGCTTAGGAAAAGCGAAGGTTGGTACTTCACTTCTTGAAAAATTTCTTCTAAAAAGCTTTTCTAAAAAGGTAATGGAACACTTTTTACACGACCCGAGGTAGGAGGGGAGGGTAATGTGTGTGGAATGGAATCTTATTAAAACAGATAATAATTTGCCAAACACACTAAAAGCGCATCAGGTTATACATCTTTCAAATATTTACAAC